>JANPGO010000001.1:0-4700 GCA_031423995.1 Candidatus Altimarinota bacterium
TCCGCCTCTCGAAGATCGAATCCTTGAAGAAGGATCTCACCCTGGCACTGAAGGCAAAATCCATCCGCATCCAAGCGCCAATTCCAGGACTCGGACTCGTCGGGATCGAGGTGCCAAATGAAAAACGAGACATCGTCGGAATTCGAGAAGTCCTCGAAGATGACAGCTTCACACATCACAAGTCGAAGCTCGCCCTCGCCATAGGCAAGGACATCAATGGTGACTTCATCGTCGGTGATCTCGCGAAGATGCCACACCTCCTCATCGCGGGTCAGACAGGATCAGGGAAGTCTGTGGGGATGAATGGATTCATCCTCTCTATGCTCTACAAGAATACCCCATCAGAGCTTCGAATGATCATGGTCGATCCCAAGCAGGTCGAACTCGGGATCTACGATGGTATCCCGCACCTCCTGACTCCCGTCATCAATGCTCCTGACAAGGCGCTCAATGCCCTGAAGTGGTGAGTCGCGGAGATGGAACGACGATATAGTACGATGAAGCCGATGAGTGTCCGCAACCTCGAGGAGTACAATGCAAAAGTCGGAGCCAAGGATCGTATGCCGGTGATCATTATCATCATCGATGAGCTCGCTGACCTCATGATGAGTGGGAACAAGAAGGAAGTCGAAGCTGCTATCACACGAATTGCTCAGAAGGCTCGAGCCGTCGGACTCCACCTCATCCTCGCGACGCAGCGACCATCCGTCGATGTCATCACAGGACTCATCAAGGCAAATATCCCATCCCGTGTTGCCTTCACCGTCGCATCGAATGTCGACTCACGGACAATACTTGATCAGATCGGGGCAGAGGATCTCCTTGGCCGTGGTGATATGCTCTATTTCCCGACAGGTGCGATGGCGACGACTCGTCTCCAGTGAGTTCTCGTCGAGACAGAAGAGGTCGAGCGCGTCGTGAATCATATCAAGCGCACGATCGATCCTGCGATGCTCGAGGATATCTATGATCACTCCATCATCGAGGGAGATCGGGGGAATTGGGAAGGTGCTTCCTGAGGAGACACGAATAAGAATAGCGGATTCGAAGAGGATCCGAAGATCATCGACGAAGCGATCGAACTCGTACGCTCAAGTGGGAAGTGTTCGACCTCAATGCTTCAGAGGCACTTGAAGCTCGGCTATGGTCGTGCTGCTCGTGTCGTCGATATCCTCGAGAACCTCGGTATCGTCGGTCCAGCAGATGGATCTAAACCGAGGGAGGTTATAGGATAACACGTTTATCTCATTCATCTATTGAGAACGAGTCCATTCGTAAATAATGTCTCATAGAGTCACAAAAATTCCTCGAGGATAACTGGATATTGAGCAAATCCACTCCTATCTATCTTCACATCGAGTGGTTCGTTATCAATAAGAATAATATTTATATCTTCATCATCGTATGTGAGATACTTCCGGACGAATTCAAACCAGCTCAGAGATTGATACTCTTTTCAGAGAATAAAACCTGAAGGAACTCATTCTCGCTCAAACAGGAGACATGTCTTGAGAAAAAGCAGATGAAAAAGTGGAGTCTGTCTTAGTTCTAATTTTCACCTGAGGATATGGAATGCCTTCGAGAGGCAGTAGATTCAATGAGAAATTGGGGATGATCCGAATAGATCTCCACGCTGAGCATCATCATATGTGAGCGAATATCCATTTGGGATTTTGACCATTTCCTTGAATGCAGTGATATTCGCAGGTTGTACCTGAAGGGAGAAAATACTTTCTGCCATCTCCAATAATACCAATGAAGTCCGAGCTGTATTCATATCTTCATCCGAGAAGGAATCGAACATTACTCCTTTCTCAGATATTGAAATACGAGGAATCTCTAACTTGGGAGATATATGGCGAGCATTACTGAGATTAAGTACTATTGCTGTGGCTATTTCATGTCGGAGCTCTTCAACTGCCTGACTCGTATATCACCTATTTATCGGTCCTGAGGTTTCCTGGATCTCTGCACTCATAATAATTTATAAATATTATATTTGTCAATATTTGCATATTATTCATTTCTTTCTATACTGCAAATAAATATTATAAAATACCTTCTATGACGAAGATCCTCATCAAAACCCCCGAACAAATCACCTGAATTCGAAAAGCTGGAAAACTCACTGCTATGACTCTCGATATGATCGGGCAGTATGTGAAGTCAGGGATTTCGACGCTCGAGCTCGATAACATCATGAATGCCTTCATCCTCAAGAATGGGGGAGTCTCAGCCTGTATCGACTATCTCGGGAACAATCAGTGGGGCAAGTGACCCAAGGCCTATACTCGTTGTACCTGTATCTCACTCAATGATGTGATCTGTCACGGTGTCCCGCGTGCTGATGAGATCCTGAAGGAGGGAGATATACTGAATATTGATGTCACGACGATCATGGATGGATATTTCGGTGATGCGAGTCGCATGTATACCGTCGGTGAGGTCAGTGCAGAAGCGAAGCATATCATCGCTGTTGCGAAGAAGTCATGGGAGATCGGGATTGCAGAGGTACGTCCCGGGAATCACTTCGGGAATATCGGCTATGAGATCGCGAAATATGCTGAGTCTCAGGGATGCTCAGTTGTCCGAGAATATACGGGACATGGTGTGGGAGTGAACTTCCATGAAGAGCCCTATGTCTACCACAAGGCAGATCGCAATAGTGGACCCAAGATGCAAGCAGGAATGATCTTCACGATCGAACCGATGATCAATCGTGGCAAGTTCGGAACCAAGCTCGACAAGGATAACTGGACAGTGAAGACGAAAGATGGTTCACTCTCGGCTCAGTGGGAACATACGATCCTCGTGACTGAGTCGTGACATGAGATACTCACCAGGGTATAAATAAAAATACTACATCTATGACTGAAGATTTCAGAACAGATATATACCAATGAGTCCCTCTTCTCGATTGAATAAAAACAAATGTTCAAGTTTGGGTTTTTCTTTGAATCAATCAGTGAGAATATGAGATGCTTCTCAGGAACTTCAAACAAAAAATTGAAGCATCAAAAGGTTCTGGCATATATATAGATCATCTTCGAAAAACTCTTGTAGAACATAAAATACAATTTCCTGAAACTACATTGAGAGTATCCAAAGCACAGTTATATTTAAATATATTGCGTCGAAATTGAGTCATCGGATATAAGGAATGAGTCAAAACCTTTCATGATGAATCATGAAAAGCATACCAACTCATCAAATGACGAGCGCTAAGGTCATACATGCTTCGAGAGGCAGTAGTCGAGAGGCTCAAAAAAGTTCTAGAAAAGCGGTGATATAAGGACTGAATCGAGGTATTCCTCAAGATTGAACAAACAATAATCCTCCAAAATCCTCTTCGTTCCAAAGGAAAAATATACAAGATCCCGCCAAAGTCATTAAGACATCTTTTGAGATACGCGAACAATGAAGACTCCCCATCACTTTCAATAGAAAATTTTATTCGAACTTTTTGATATTCAGAAGAAGTTGCAGAAATCCTGAAGACTCCACTGAGAAAGAAAAGAATAGCAAGTAAAGAAGAAATATTGGAAAATAAATCATTCAAAAGATTCATCATAAAAAAATTAGCAGAGATCCAAAAAAAATGAGAGATAACTCAATTCTCGAAGGCGATGAGCTATGCAATATCTTGTTGGAATGAAGAATTTTCTACTGCTGAGAGTCTCTATGTTCCTCAAAATCTTTTTACTATTAATAAATGAATGAATCTCTGCAAGCTAATATGAATACAAACAAATCGTATTGATGATCTCTTAGCATGATTATGACTCCCGAAAAATACTTGGAAGAAACAGTCAGGAAAACGTAGGGAAAAGCCTGATTCATCCCAAAGAATGTCAAAAAGACTCTGAAAAAGGATATCAAAAATATGGGGAAGTAATGAACCTAGAACTACTCCTTCATCTCTCACTTCTGCAGTCGCTTCGACTCATCCATGATCGCCTGATAGATGCCCGTGATATCGAAATCCACTCGATCCGAGTAATGACTGATCATCTCTTTTTCTCGGACAGGGTCGAATACTGGCAGTCACTGCGATGCCTTGTATGCTGCCACTTCGAGTGAGAGTGCCATGCGACGAGTGAGGAGATCGAGGATCTCATGATCGAGGGAAGATATCTCTTGTCGGAGGGTTGTGAGATCGCGAGTCATAGAAATATATGAGGATTATTACAGAGAGTATAGGCAGGGAGGTGCGTTTTACAAGCTCGAGAATTCGCGTGAGAAAGTGTTGGAAAAGGGGAGGAAATATATAGAATACTTTGAATTAAACTCTCCTCCTATGGCAAAAGCTATCAAAGAAAAAGGCATCGAAGAAACACTCTGGGAATCCGCTAACAAGCTCCGTGGCTCCGTGGAATCATCAGAATACAAACATGTGGTTCTATGACTTATATTCCTGAAGTTCGCGAATGATAAATTCGAGGAACGAAGACAAGAGATCATATCCGAATGAAAAGAGAAATATATCGAAATGACAGAATTCTATACAATGAAGAATGTGTTCTATCTTCCAGATATTTCAAGGTGGTCATACCTCATAGATACTAAAATCCCCCCAAAATCCTACAAGAATTATCTCGATTTTTCCCTTGACAGAGCCAAGTATTGCATAATGAGAGTGTTAGTTATTAACACTCTTTTTTATGAAAATCGACATACTTAAACACACCATTGTCAATGTC
>JANPGO010000002.1:0-5503 GCA_031423995.1 Candidatus Altimarinota bacterium
TTGCAAAAAGACACTAGAAGGTACATCATAACCTTTTTTCAAACTATGAGCTCCACATACCAAGAATACTCCCATGGATCTCATGTCCGTTGGGATTGTACCTATCACATCGTTATTTGTCCAAAATTTCGTAAAAGAATCATCTACGGCAAATACAGGGAACAGCTCTGAGATATTCTCAATGATCTTCTCTATGAGCTCAAGATCGAGAAACTCGAAGGTCACCTCATGTCAGATCACATTCACTTCCAACTAAAGATCCCTCCCTCTCTCGCTGTAGCCAAGGTTATCTGAACTCTCAAGGGTAAGTCAGCTATAAGACTCCATAACAAGTATGCCAAAAGACCAATTCGAACGACGAATAAGTCTTTCTGGTCAGTTGGTTACTTTGTCCGAACTACCGGTCTCGATATAGATATGATCAATAACTATATCAGAAACCAAGAAAAAGAAGATAGGGCATCAGATTGAGATCAGATGGATATGAACTTCTAAACTCTCTCAGATCACTATTTCTTCCACTTTACTTCCCACTTCAAGACCCTTCTAGGGTCTTTTTGCTAAAGCCACCCCCTTCGGGGGTGGATATTTACTTATCTTGTTTGAGACTATACAAGCGTGGTGATACTCTATTTTCCCTCGCCATGCTAGACTCGACAGTTTCCCATGCTTGTCGAATAGTCAGTTCTGGATGATTATTAATATAAGCTAAAAGTACCCGACTAAATCAATTAGTACTATCACTTTCAACATCAGCGCGTAGATTACCTATAAATGATATTCACCATTCAGAGCGCAAAGAAGCACTTTTATCAACAAAAGGGGGAATATTATGAGGCCCATAATCAGGATAACTAAGTCACATAGTTTCAAGTTTTAATTATTATAATTTTATTATAATTGAAATCAGAAAAAAACAATCTTTTTGATTTCATCACTCTAAGATGCTATCTCATATTTCTCATATCCCCAAAACTTGGAATATCGTTCACATTCCGTGTTGAGTTCTTCTTGATCACACGAATATCATGGGAGGATATTGATCTTGAAGAGGATCGTATCTTTCCGGAATTCTCGCTTCCAGCTCCCGATGACTTGACCGCCCTGGAGAATGAGTGGAAAAAATATGCCATTCGTCGTGAAGAGTTGACTGTGATGCTCGGTATCGGCGACTATCGAGCGGTCTTTATAGCCGAGAAAGTATTCGTCGAATCCGCCAATGAGCCTGAGAGTGTGTCATACCGAACGTGTTTCAATATCTTCCAATTTTCATGTTCTTCATCCTGAAGGGGATGGGGAATGAGATATTTCTGTCATTTCGAGTGAAGTGGAACGAAAAGAGAAAACTTGCCCTTTATTTCTCTGGATTGCCACGCTTCATTGTAATTCGCTCGCAATGATGGGAGTATTGACGGAATTAAGAGATTCTGAAATCAATCCATGATGACTCGCGGTTGAATAATATACCTTCCCATTGTACTCGATTTTTTCGAGTTCTTTTTCGATAAAGTTCACAGCTTTCCGACACTCGGTCTTCCCGATTCCGCACCACCATGCAAGGTCATCGATGGTCGCAGGGGAGTGACCACGGAAGTATATCCGCGCAAGTTCAGCAAGTTGTTCATCATGGTTGAGACTCTTTGATTCCTTGACCCATTCATTCGTGAGGACGAAGGTCTCCTCTCGATCAGTCGGTGGTCAGAAACAGATGAGCCCGATCGTCCCAGCATAGCAACTGAGATGATAGGTCCACTGGGTCTGCATCGGGATACCATGAGTCTCAAGCGTTTTCCCAAGCTCTGTTCGAGTGAGTAACTTGCCACCACGAAGTTCTCGGTCCATGATCTCGAGTGCTCGCTCGGCATGAATATCAGATATTCCGAGAAATGCTCGTCGCTTCGGAAATCCTGAGAGTGTCTTCGACGCACAGAGATCGAGCATCCACTTCACATTCCGAGGATCCATATAGTGGAGTGTACCTCGCATCGGCCAAGTACGCACGATCGAACCATCTCGACAGGCATTTCTCACCATGACTTCCGTACTATTTTCGATTCTCGAACCGATCACCCAGGTTGCCTGTCCGATATCCTGCGCCTGGAGGGCACCATAGTGTTCTATGACTTCTCTGGGAGAGGTGAATCGACATTGATCGAGGCTATGAGATGTGAGACGAGAGGGAAGGAGTGACATGGATTGAGAGCTCTTATGGGGTGGGATTGAGGATACAATATTCCCCTTCGCTTACAACCCTGATTTCCCCATCTATGATCTGAAGAGCCGAGTCATCATCGAGCGCATAGAGTGGTTTGCCAATTGACTTTGCAGACATTTCTATATTTTCTCTTCGCATTTTCGGGAAGCCATCGGAGTTCAGGTGTGGGAGGAAATAGAAATCAACTAAGCCGAGCCCAGCGAGTGGAGTCGTCTCGATCCGGTCTGCATCGTAGATATGTTCTGAGAGTTTCAGATTGAGATCAGGAGAAGTGATCATACTTCCAGCGCTGATGCCCATATAGATTTTTCACTCGAGGAGTGTTCGGAGCGTGTTTGAGAGTCATGTTCTACCCATCCAATTCATAAGATGATAGGTATTTCCTCATCAGAATACGATGATATCTGCATGTTCGAGACTCGGTCTCCAGATGGACTCATCGACAGCAGAGATATCAGTGATCTCGATCGATCTGAATCAGAGAGATTTGATGTTCCAGAGGTCATCGATGACCCATTTCTTGTCACCAGTTTCTATCGTACTCGCTGTCGGGATGAATACAACAGTTGATACTTCTGGAGTTGTATCCATGAGTTCGAGGAGTGCCTGTGCTATGGATGGATTCGAGATACCATTCGAGGTGAGGAGGAGTTTCATATTTTTCTGAATTTAGAGAATTTCTACATGCATCTTTAGATTCCCTGAACAATTACTTTATATTTATTTCTTCAGCTTCTTTGCTCGGATCACATCACTTGCGAGAGTACTTCGCATCTCATTTCGGATCGCTATGAGCTCTGGATAGGTATTGAAAAAATTCACTTTCTGATCTTTCACTGTCGTATCAGAGAAGTTCGATGTGAGTACGAAGAAAGCAAATGACTCTGCAATATCTTCTTCTGCATTGGTAGTTGCATATTCTGTGACGAATGTTTTTGCATCGTAGCCTGCAGTTGTTTTTGTACCCCAGAATTTCTTCACGAATAGATTCAGGTAGGCTGAGGATTTAGCGCATCCTTCCTGAGTGGAATAGTTTGGGCACTTTCCTGAAGGAGTCATGAACTGTTCTTTGTTGAGTGTGATAATATGTGAGAGTTCATGAATAAGGGTCGTCTTTTGTTCTTTCGTATCTGAGAGTTTGTGAGTGGGGAGATTGATCGAGAGCTTCCATTTTCCATTCCCATCATCGTCTGATACATATGCGATCACGTCGCTCTTCGCATCTGAGTATACTTCGAAGTTTTCTATATAAGTATCTGAGAGCGTGTCAGGAGCGAGATCTGCGACCTCTTTCCAGAGGGATTGATATTCTTGAGTATCCGATCCACTCATTTTCGTGATCTGCTCGCCGTTTGATACCGTGTAGAGGACGAGAGAATTTTCCGTCGTAGCTTCTCCACCACTTTCTGGTGCAGATCGATCGGTTCCATCGAGTTCATCACTCCAATTATTGAGTTCGGCATCGATCTGAGATTGGATGGAAGTACATTCTGATTCCGATATACAGGAATACGAACATACTTTTCGCGCACTATCGTACTGTTCATAGCTACTACAGTCACTTGGACCATCCACATCGGTCTCATAGATGATTGTATCACCATCAGATGAGGATCTACTCTTGGTATCTGTATCAGACTGGGAAGCAATATAGAGCCATGTTGCGAGTTTTTCTCGTGTAATATTTGTTGAACCAACACTTGCCGGTGTCTCATTCGTGATGAGACCGATTTCTTGTCCTATAGCATAGTATTCACTGTACCAAAGGGATCCTGTTTCATCCTGTATCCCATAGAGTGCTCTTCATATTACCGCGAGAGCCTGTGCTTCTGTGATATTGCTATATGGGGAAAATTTCCCATTTGCTCCTCGAAAGAGTCGGTACTGACAAGATTCCACTGTATATCATCGTAGAGTGGAATCGTATGTAGCGGTATCTGTGAAACTACAAGTATCCTGACTTTTTTCGAGTTGCATGGAGAGAGCGAAATTCGTCAAAAATTTTGCAGCTTCTCCACGAGAAATGCTTGCGTGAGGTCGAAAATCATCTATAGACTTGATAGAAGTGAGGTGATTTTCCTGAAGCCATGGAAAAGATTCATCAGAGAAGCTCACAGTATCTGCGCGAAGTGTCTCGGCATGAGATATCTGAACAAGAGAAAAATTCCCTCAAAGGACGATACTGAGTGAAAGAAAAAAAGAAATACATTTCTGAGTGAGTGAGAACATATGAAAGGTTAGGATGAAAAAATAAAATTCAGAATTAGAGGCTTTCTACATACTTGCGAAAATTCTCAAGTATCATTCTCCATCCCTGTATTTGTTGTTCTGTCGAATTGATATCTTCTGCATCGAAGGTTTGGGTAATCATGACCACCTCACCACCTCATCCCCTAGCCCCTTCTCCTTCAGAGAAGGTGAACGGTACCATAACTCCCTCTCCTTGAGGAGAGGGTTGGGGTGAGGTAGGTGTTAATGTGATATCGACGACTCGACCAGCATCGAGGAAATATTCCTTCATCTCGCCGAGCGTATAGCTCATACTCTTCATCGGAGTCACTTCTGTATACTGAGCCGTGAGATCGAAGCCAAAGCTCCCATCCCGAGCTTCCATACGAGTCGTGAATATTCACCCAACTTTTGGTTCATCTCACTTTGCCCAAGGACAGTGCCAGGTGGCTGCATCAGCGAATCCCCAGTGGACGATATGAATGGGATTCCACATGGCATCCCAGACAGTTTCAATCGGAGCGTTTATGGTCGTAGAGACCGTGAGTTTAGATATAGGAAAAAAGTGAGGAATAAATATCTTTGGAAAACTTGTAGAGAGATAATACCATGCGGTACACGAGAGGGTATACTATCAGTTACTATTTCACAGAATAGAATCTTTCAATTTTTCAAAAGAGGGAAAGTTGATGATATGATTTTCCAGGATGTGTTCTGTATAGACTGTAGCGAGTTCATCGAGAGCGTCTTGAACATGCTCAAGGAAAAGATAATCCTCTGCGCTTTCTTCTGTCTGGTCTCCGTTGAGGTTTTCCTCAAGTTTTTTCATTTGAAAGAGAAGTCCTTGAATCGCATGAAAAGCAGTTCTCAGTGATATTTCCATAATGATTTAATCTTTTAAATTGTAATTTTTGAGAAATTAAAACGACTTCCCATCCACTGGCTTTTTCGTGAGCGTTGCGAGGTCGATATCTTCTAGAGTGCGAACATTGATAGCACGAGTTGCTATACCATCGTGTTCTCATTCTCAGAAGCACTGAACTCAGCATACTTTGCAGA
>JANPGO010000003.1:0-7811 GCA_031423995.1 Candidatus Altimarinota bacterium
CTTTATGCCGGAATCTTTTCACAGTATCGAAAATCCCCCTTCATTTTTGAAAGGGGATTTTTCTGATTTCTCCCGCTATTCGTATATTACAGGAACAATATATACTATTTTATCCCTCACATATGGAAATATCAGAGAAAATATTTGCTGGACAGCAACGACCTCTCGAGAAGAGACTGTTTATCAGAAATATGAGTCGATTCACTCCTCCTGAGAACATTACACTTGAGTGACATGATTGATTCCTCAGTCCGTCGATCAAGATCACAAGGGAGGTTGAGGCACAGTTACAGTAAAAAACCTATCAGAAATGGAAAGAAATCGGGGGGAGGAGGAGACCTTCTTTCTCTATATATCGTCTAGGGAAAACCCTCTAGATTTTATTATTGGCTCTCCTCTTTTTCCGTATGCAAGATAATCAAGTTGATGTCGTAATGTAAGTGCATAATGGCTTCCTTCGGAATATCCTAATGACTTCCTTGGAGATGCTTTTACCAGTGCTTCTTTTATTGCCCCCTCTCTTATGGAATTGAGTTCTTCGCTTGTAAATGTTGAACTTACAACAATATGTGGCTGAAGAAGTATGTGAAATGGTTGAAACTGAGGAGTGGTTGCATTCGTATTATACACAATGTTACAGTGTAGTCCAAGGTTTTGAGATATTACAGAATTTCGGTAATTAACCAATCATCATACATGATTACCATTGACAAGAATATACATATCTACATCAGTACTACAACCTTTACTAATATGCACCCTTGGTCAGATAGCAACTGATCATCAGATAATAATGGCAAATTTTAGACCCGATAATGGGATTTTTACTCTCTCTAAATCCCTTAATAAAAGACCATATATCTGATCATATAGAGCAGTTACATCGTCCATAATCTTTTTTAGCTGACTATCTCTTCCTGTGTGGTTCCCATACTATTCTTAAGAGCTTCCCAATCATGTCTTTTATTTTCATCCGTATATACAGGGTATTTTCACGCTATTAGAGAATGTTCCCCTTGGAAATCTTCTACGAATTTTATTTCCTTGAATACTCGCCAAAATTGGATCATATATTCTCGAAGTACTCTTGGCGTAGTACTTCTCCATTTTCTAAAAGTTACTCTATTATAGTTTTGTCCATTTACAGCCTCTAATACTCTATTTGCACTTAAAGAATCAGGGAGTTTCTTAGTAATAGATGCGGGTGATGGCTCAGGAGATTGACATAAGAGGATCATATCAATGATACTATCATATTAAAAAGAAAATTACAATCCTTAATGAATCTGATTTATGAGAAAAACATCTTTCCTTCTTTTTTGACAAAATCCCTCTTTTCTATACTATCTGCCTACATTTTCGCATGAGTTCTCGCGAACTCTCGTGTTTCTAATTGTCTGAAATACGAGCTTTTGCTGTATAGGCCCTGTCAGGAAGGAGGAAGTTATGAATCCACACCCCTGGTATCCGCTCATGTATAACACTTTCTCTTCATGGCTCCACATAGCACTCCACAGGATGATTATTATGCACAGGTGCAAGCGTCACAGAAGTCTCTCTGAGACGACAAAAAACCCCTCAAGCTCAAGCTCAAGACTATCGTCAAGAAGACAGAAGCTGTAGATGAGCCAGAGAATTCACCAACAGTGAACGAAGAAGAGAAGCCGAAGGCACGTCTCGTCGAGCGTGAACATGCGAGTGAGTGACTCCTCAGATCCGTCATGCGACGGGATCAATGAGGAACAACTGAGAAAAAAGAAGAGAAAAAATCAGGATTTCCAAAGATCTCATTTTCTAAGGCAGACTCTCGAGTCAAAATCCTCGAAAATCGACCTGTCATGCAGATTCCTGATGAAGTCCCTCGTCGTCGAGAGGATCGACCAACATCATGAACCTCAACAGGTTGAGAGAAAAAACGACTTCGTGATGATGTGAAACCAATGTTTCAGCGCAATATTGGATTCGCGACGCCGACCAAGGATGGAACCGCGAAGAAGGCAAAAAAGGATAAGAATGGGAAAGATATCGTCGATGGTGGCTACCGTAAGGGAGTCAAGGTCATCGGTGGTGATGATGATGGATTTCGCCGTGGAAATAAGATCAGTTCCAAGAAGAAGGAGAAATCCCTCGAAGACATCACGCAGATTCTCGTCGATCGTACGGGTCAAGAGGTATCGATTGGAGACGTCATCTCGGTGAAGGAATTCTCTGATAAGATCGGAGTCCCGGTTGCGAAGGTGATCGGAGAGCTCATGAAGAATGGTGTGCTCGTGAATCTGAATGCCCCGATCGACTATGATACATGCTTCCTCATCGGAGAAGCATTCGGTATCAAGATCACCAAGGAGATCTCTGAGAATGTCTCCGTCTCTGATCTCATGGATGGGAACATCGAAGACCTCATTCACGAAGATGATACGACGCACCTCGTCACCCGCTCACCAATCATCTCGGTGATGGGTCATGTCGATCATGGAAAAACATCGATCCTTGACTACATACGAAAGACGACCGTTGCTTCAGGCGAAGCCGGAGGAATCACACAAAAAATCGGTGCCTACCAGGTCAAGCGAGGTGACAAGCGCATCACCTTTCTCGATACTCCTGGGCATGAAGCCTTCACGATCATGCGAGCTCGCGGTGCGAAGCTCACGGATATTGCGATCATCGTCATCGCGGCAGATGAAGGGATGAAGCCACAGACCATCGAGTCCATCAACCATGCGAAAGCTGCTGAAGTCCCTATTATCGTCGCCGTGAACAAGATGGATAAGCCAGGGGCAAATCTCGATCTCATCCGTGGTCAGCTCGCAGAGCAGGGACTCCAGCCAGAAGAGTGGGGTGGTACTATTGTTGTTGTGCCTGTATCAGCTCATACTGGTCTCGGTATCGAAGACCTCCTCGAGATGATCCTTCTCCAAGCAGAGATGCTCGAACTCAAGGCAAATCCTGATCGGGGCGCTGTTGCAACCGTGATCGAGGCGCATCTCGATCAGAAACTTGGTTCCGTCGCAACGCTCCTTATCAATACAGGAACGATGAAGAAAGGAGATAATATTGTCTGTGCTGGTGCGTATGGGAGAGTCAGAACACTGAAGGACTATAAGGGAAAAAATCTCGATGCAGCTGGTCCAGCCGTTCCCGTCCAGATAACAGGCCTTTCTCAGGTTGTCGAAGGAGGAGATATCCTCCAGGTTGTCTCGACTCCAGAAGTGGCAACGACTCGTGCCAAGGAATACCTCCTCGCGAAAAATAAGAAATCTATTCATGCCTTCGAAGGTGCCTCCCTCAGTATGCTGATGAGCCGACTGAAGTCAGGAGCCCTGAAGCAACTCAAGATCGTACTCAAGACGGATTCCAATGGATCACTCGAAGCACTGAAGGCCGCCCTTTCGAAACTCTCGACTCCTGAGACGCAAGTGACATTCATCCACTCCGCTGTCGGTGATATCAATCAATCTGATGTCATGATGGCAGGAACCTCTCAGGCCCTCCTCATCGCCTACAATGTCGGACTCCTTCCTGCTGCAAAGTCAGCCCTCTCTCAGTCGAAGATCGAATTCATCGACAAGAAGGTCATCTATCACGTCCTCGAAAAGGTCGAAGCAATTATCACCTGAATGATCGATATCCGATTCGATGAACTCGAACTCGGTATCGGGAAAGTGAAGGCTATCTTCTATACAGGGAAAAATAACTCCATGATGATCGTTGGTCTCGGTGTCGAGTCAGGAAAGGTCGAACCTCGAGCCAAGCTCCGTGTCATTCGTGAAGATCGCAAGGTCGGGTCGGGTGAAGTCGCGAATCTGAAGGTCGGTCCACTCGATATGATCGAAGTCCTTGAAGGGGAAGACTGTGGTATCAACTTCAAAGGGGATGTCACGATCATGGAAGGAGATACACTCGAGTTCTATAAGATGGTACAGAGGAAGTAATGAGTTGATGGGAAAATAAAATCCGCAGGAATAAATAGTTTTTTATTGTAAGAAGTATATTTTGTTATATAATAGTCCTGTACTATGGTGATACATTCTATGATGATCCGAAAAACACTCTACTTAACATTGATAACTATAGCTGGTATTTTCCTTTTAGGGATATCTTTCGTGGCAGCCCTTCAGATGTTTTGACCTATTTCGAATAATAGTTATTTGAGCGTTACAGGACCAGATGGAAATGTATACCTTATTCATAATAATAATTGTGGCTTAAGTATTTTTTTTCCTGCAAGTATGACAGATTTTAATAGGGCGACTTGGAACAGGACAGCAGTTCCAGACTGTGAAAGAGTTATATTAAGAGTTCCAATTGTTGCAAATTCTACAACAACTTGTCCAATTGGATCTCAGATTATGAATAGCAATGCCAATACACTTATTGGTTCAATACTAGGGACGATACGAGGATCATGGTGAACTATAGCATCTCCACAAATAAATACTGATTTGAATTATATATATTGTCAAGTGTGGTAAACCGACGTACGATGATCTCTATCAATTATAATTGATAGAGAGAAATAAAAGTCTAGAGAAGTATATTTTCTCTATTTCTTTTTCGGGAGCTATGTATATCATTGTGTTATACTCATTATGTTTTATTCAAAATGTTAGCATTCATCTCTCAAAGCACAGAAAATGGAAGGACAAAATTTCTCATTGATACGAATATTTTTCCTGTTGAAATAAGTATGAAGGCAGCATATGCGTTTTTAGATCGTGCCTATTTTCTCTTCAAAAAGGATGGAGAGAATTTGGTTGTACAGATTCATCCAAAACCGTGACAAGAGTTGAGCGGTGAACACTTCGCCCTTGAGTTTAGTGATGAACTTTTGGCTACGTATTTACGTGCAAAAATTGAAGAAGAAAATAAAGTAATTCGAGAAACGATCGTGCGACGAGCTCTATGATCCTATGCCGATTTACCGAACTTTACATCCGTCAATGTGAGTCAAAAAACGTCAACACAAATAGATTTTGATAAAGACATTGATGAAATCCTTAAAGAAATAGAAAATGATCCTGAACTCAAAATCGACCAAGAGGAAATTAGTAGAATACTAGCAGAAATCGAATCAGAAACAGCTTCAGAACATGCAAAAAAGACACCAAAAATAGATCCTAATAAAATAAAAAATGCCAAAAAAAACTTTCAACATCGATAGTACTCTCTATCCTCTCGACTTTCTCAACCAGGCAAAGAAGAGTTTTGAAGGGTACGATATTGTTGTGACTGCCAGATGAGTGACTATAGATGATGATGATCCAGTATATATTTTCGATGAATTCATTAACTATACCTTTTCGCTTTATTTAGAATTTCATCTATGAGCATAACTCTTTCAAAGATCAAACAGTTTTCTTGTGAGATGGTCGCTCCATTTTATTTTGCAAAAAAGAAAAATGGAAACTATCTTGTGACCAATGAGTTTTGATACTATTCGTTTCTTGATGCAAAAGAGTTTGAGAACTACTATCTTGGGAAACTTGATACAAGCTCCAAAAAATACCAAGAACTAGATGAAAAGCTTTTTATAAAAAACGATACCTATCAAGATCGAGCCATCATTGCTTACAATAAAAAAAATCGATTTCTTGCCTATGGACCAAGTCTTCATATGATTGTGACTACCCTTCGGTGCAATCATAAGTGTCGGTATTGTCATGCTGCCGTTGCTCCTATGTCAGCAAAAAATCTGGATATGACTCGAGAGACAGCAGAAAGGGTAGTAGATACTATTTTTTATACTTCCTCTCCCGGTCTCACGATCGAGTTCCAATGAGGAGAGTCTTTGGTAAATTGGGAAATCGTACAGTTTATTGTCGAATATTCGAGGATGAAAGCTTTCGTATTGAAAAAGCAACTCACATTCGCTCTTGTGACGAATCTTTCTCTTATGGATGAAGAAAAACTCACCTGGCTCCTTGATCATGGTGTTGATATTTGCACTTCATTGGATGGAGATAAGGAAACACATAATTGGCAAAGAGTATGGAACGAAGGGGATTCTTTCGAGCGAGTCACGTATTGGATGAATCGTATTAGTGAGGAGATGGAAAAAAGAGGAAGAATAGGATACAAGGTCTGATCTCTTGCAACTTGGACAAAGCCTGGACTCAAAAACTATAAGAATATAATTGATTCTTATGTTGATATGGGGCTCACAACCATCGGACTGAGGTGGCTCAATCCTTATGGTTTTGCAGCAGCAGAGAGGGATACACTGGAATATTCTCTAGATGAATACTTTGAGTTCTACAAGAACTCAATGGATTATATCTTGGAAAAAAACAAACAATGAATAATGCTCAGAGAAATGCTCTCAATCGTGTATTTAAATAAACTCTTTTTCAATACAGACAGTTCATTCATGGATGTACGATCACCATCAGGGATAGCAATCGGAGGAATTGCCTACAACTACGATGGGAAGGTCTATGCTTCGGATGAATCTCGAATGCTCGGGAGAATGGGTATCGATAATTTCATGATGACACCACTCTTGGAATCGGGAGAAGCAACGTATAAGGCAATGGCAAATAGTACAGTAACAAAAATATGCGTTCAGTCGAGTACCCTCGATGGTCTTCCAGGATATGTAAATCATGTCTATAAACCCTACCTCGGCGTTGATCTCATCTATGCCTTCACTCAGCATGGAAACGTTTTTTCCAACTTCTCAAAAGACGATAAGACACAAATACAGATATCCATGTTGGATTATCTTTTTGAGAAGCTTCAAGATCCAGAGAATGAGAAGATTTTTCGATCGTGGTTTTAGGGACAAAAACTTTTCATTTCTCTAAAAAAATATATACTCGCTCACAATATCCGTTCATTTATCTATGAAAAAGAAAAAAATCATCCCAATTTTCAAAAAGAAGCTCCAAGGCTTTCTCTCCGATGAGAGTGGAAAGATTACGAAGGAAGACGTTCTGAAGATTGGAATGATCACAATGGGAATCGCGAGCATAGCAATTCCGAGCGTTGTCTCGGCTGGACATACGAGCTCTTATGCTGGAGTTAATTCAGCATGAGTGGCTGCAGTTGGGCATGGGAATAATAACTATGTTCAGGATTGTTATATTGAGGAGTGAATGCATATATGTGATCCGGTAAGTGGCTGAGGGCATGCGAATAGTCCCACCTATATGACAACGGCAATAGCAAATACAGTAAATCAATGAAGCATCAACGGTCATTTGAGTAATGCAGATGTTGGAATTGCCTCATCGACTTCCTCACACTATAGTGTGAATCGTCCAAATAGTCTTGGGAGTGGATATGGTCTCTATGCAACATGCTTCGTTCCGAATGCTCCCGATAATGGATCTATAGATCAATCATGTCATGCGAATGGGGGCTCAGGGTATGCAGGAGCAGCTGCACCAGTATCTTACTTGGTGAATGGGCACCTCAATGTGACTCCTTCTGTCAGTTATGGAGCAGCTACCCATGCCAATGCTGTAGGTCACTCAAACCAGTCACATGGAAGTCACGGAAGTCATGGAAGTCATGGGCAATGGTAATTTAAGATTTTTTTATGAAAACTATAGTAATAGTAATTATCATTGTTTGAGGAGTTTTTCTTGGTTTTTTTCTAGAGTCAAGAAAATCGTCTATCGTTCACATAAACTATGAGATTTCTGGGTGAATAGCAGTACAAACATGATCCACTATCCAAACGGGTACTACTATCCAAACGGGTACTACTATCCAAACGGGTACTACTATCCAAACGGGTACTACTATCCAAACGGGTACTACTATCCAAACGGGTACTACTATCCAAACGGGTACTACTATCCAAA
>JANPGO010000004.1:0-38947 GCA_031423995.1 Candidatus Altimarinota bacterium
GTGACACGATCCGATCCATTCTGAAGGTGAACGACTTGAACAAGTGTGATCCGCATTCCCTGAGGCGAACGTGATCCTCGGTGATGAGCAAGATATCTTCGCTCCTATTCGTGAGCTCAGTCCTGATCTCCTCGCCTTCGGCTATGATCAGCGAGTTCCTATCGAGAAACTCAAAGAGATCTTCCCTACTCTTGAAATCGTTCGTATTGGGTGATATGAGACAGAGAAATGGAAGAGCAGCCTGCTTCGCAGGAATGAAAAATGAATAATGAAAAATGAATAATTTGGAACCAATATTTTGAATCATGAATTTTGCATTTTGAATCTTTCTCCTCATCCTCAACATTCTCTCCTACTCTATCATGTGGGTCGACAAACTGAAGTCGATCTATAGGTGGTGGCGGATATCCGAGCGAACACTCTGGATCCTTGCCTGTCTCTGAGGAGTCTATGGTATCTGGCTCGGGATGCAGGCTCCCCTCTATCACAAGGCAGGAAAAAAGGTATTCCGTGTAGGAATACCGATTATAGGGCTTGTGTGGATGGTGGTGATACTAGTATTACTAGGAACCAAATAATTTTCTCACCCAACTTCATGCTTTAGTTATGGTTTTTCAAGTAGATTGGATAGTTCTATTGAGCAATGAAGTAGGAGGTGGTGGAGTGGGCTTTTGGGTTACTGCGCTTGTGGAATGTTCTCCTTTTGTATTGCCGACGCTATCTATAATAACATCATTTCAAATTATCAATCTATCTATTGTCATTGTTTGCAACTGGTTACTCCCAGCAGTTCCGAACGATAAAGATCGATTACTTACTGAGATAGTATCTAGTGATATCTTAGGTATATGAATTATTGTTGACTCAGAATCAGTTCCATATAAGACACCAAAACGATAATACTCACTTTCTTCATTTGTAGAATCTGTCATAATATTTACTACCTTAACTACTCCATTTATATTGACTTTTAATCTTATTTCCTTTTTACTTATTGACCCTTTTATCTGATTGTAGACTCACAGCATTCTCGGTGGTATAATATTAACAGGCTCTTTTTCAGAGCGAACTCAACTAGACTTATCTCAATTCGTTTCTGAAGTAGCCTTGCCAGTTCACGGTCATGTATTGATTGAACCAGTAATATTTCAGGCAAGAGTTCCTGCTCATTTAATTCAACTTTTCCATAACTTCCGCAACCATCCTCCATTATTATTGTCATTAGGTCAAACATACCCTAGTTGAACTGATTCGATAGAATGTGTTATGCTATTTGGAAATGCAGAAAATTTTCCAGAATTATCATATTGTCATACAAATGTGAATGATTCTTGTCAATTAGTTGAAGTTCCTATTCGAACATGACATTTGCGTTGAGTCATTTTTCAATCATCCTCTATTCCACTCATGGTGACATCATATATTCCTTCTCAATTCTTCTTAGACTCGATAACTGTATAATCTTTTAGTTTAGCTCAATATCTTGTTTTTATTGTGACAGGATAATTCGGAGTAATGCTATTGAGATATTCTGATATAGGTTTTCTTTGTTGACTTCATAATATCTCCACTTTTCTTTGAATTGCCTCAATGAGTTTTCCATTTTTCTGAAATGAATGTTCTCATGTCGAGTCGTGCCAACGCAAGATTTTGATATTTTTTCATTCTCAAATACTCGACTCCTCCACATCAGCTACACGAAATCGCTCTTTTCAATCAGCCTCTTTTCTCGATAGACTCAATTGTACTTCTCAATTACCAATCTTTCGATATCAGAGAACTGAGAAAAGTATATCATTTATTATTATGGTTCAAACTTTCGTTCTGGGAAGTTTATTTTGAGAATCAATATAACTAATAGAGATTCATCGTTGAGCATTACCTTGGTAATAGTAATTAGTATCAGCAATTATTCATCTTCGAATAAGCGTATTCTGAGCATTAGTATTAGCGGTATCAAGAGCGACATTAGGACTAGTCTTATTAGCCTCAGCACGAGCCTGGGCCTGGGTATCATGAGCAACCTGAGCCTGAGCCGCCTGAGCCTGAGCACGAATAACCTCAGTATTGGTCTCAGTACGAGCACGGATATCATTGGCCTCAGCACGAGCAGGGATTGCATTAGCCTCAGCACGAGAAGTAGCGATAGCAGCAGATGAGGCACGTACACGCTTAATTGCATCATTTGTAGCAGCAAGAGCATAAGCTTGAGTATCAACTTGAGTACCAGCAGCATTGGCACCAGCATAACCAGTAGTAGCAGAAGTGTCATCAGGAAGAGATGAGCTTAATGTGGCAGCACAAGTAGTCTGACAAAGCCGAGTTGTATTATTAACAGGAGCATGTCATTCATGGGGTATAAAAACTGTTCAAGGATAGTCTACTCATCGATAAGAACTCGAACTTTTTATTGCTTCAAAAAGAGAAAGAGTTTGATCTTGCGAATAAGTATTAAAATAATCTAATAACCTAAGTAGAGGACGAACTAATTCAGCAATACCCATATTAGTTAACTCAGGATATAGCCTATTAATACTCATACCAAGTCTACCAATTTCTACTTGTAAATCATCATCAATAGATCCTAGATCTCTCTGTCGTACAAATTGTCCATGAAATACTAGAATAGAACGAAAAAGGTTATCAATTCTTCCTTTCTGATCTTGATTCATTAAGAGCGGATAAGTATTACCATGTACTCATTTTTCTCCAGAAGGACCCATAATTAAGTGCGTTAATAGATCTATATTACGATTAATATTAAAATGTCAACTATATTATTATTTATTTATTGCATGAATCAGTGTATCAACATTTTTTACACCATAGAATTTATAAAATGGATTGAGTATAGCATGTGCGAATCGATGTCCTCTTATAGATATTGCATTCGTTGATTCAAGGATTTCGAGAATCCTCTTGCGCAAAACTTCTGATGGATACAGTGCGAGAAATTCTTCTCGTACTTTCGCTCCATATGCAGTCTCCCCTTCTGCTCGAATGAGCTCCAGTATCTGCTCAGCGTAGATTTCCAATCTTCTCCCAATATGAACTGGTTGAACTTGTATTTTTTTGATGAGTGGTTTCAGTGTATCCATGGGATGATGATTTACTTTCTCTCTGAGAATGAAAAACCTTTTACTTTATAAAATAAATTGATTTTTAGATATGGTACTATATACTTCACGAATAATTAATCAACAGAAAAGATGCAGAAAAAAATCACTCGACTTGAGCACCCTCGTCAGCACCATATGGTCGGAGATGGATTCAGGGTCAGTCAATACATCCCTGGGTATGGACGCGAGATGTCGAACGAGACATCGCCATTTCTCATGCTCGACTACAATGCTCCCTGGAATATCGAACCTCAGCGAGGACATCGACCAGGAGTGGGATATCATCCACATCGAGGATTCGAGACGGTGACCATCGTCTATTCTGGAGAAGTCGAGCATCAGGATACTGCTGGTCATGGTGGAATTATCGGGCCTGATGAGGTCCAGTGGATGACCGCTGGGTCAGGACTCCTCCACAATGAATTCATGACAGAACGATTCTCAGTCATGGGAGGAGTACAGCATGCGGTTCAACTCTGGGTGAATCTCCCCCGTGAGTATAAGATGACTCCTCCACGGTATCAGGCACTGACTCGCGAGAGTATTCCTGAAGTCGAATTTACATGAGGGAAAGTACGAGTGATCGCTGGTCAATTATCAATGAACGATGGACAATGAAAAATGATAGAACAGGTAGGGGCAGCGAAAACATTCTCTCCTGTAGAGCTCTATGATGTACGATTTTTTTCTGAGTGAGAAATGAAAAAAACAGATCCTTCGCTTTACTCAGGATGACAGAATCAAAAGGAGAACCATATTACACTCATATTTCCTGAGGGATACAATACTATGATCCTCGTCACAGAGTGAAGTATCATCGCAAATGGGAAAATACTAGAGAATGGAGATATGCTTCACTTCTCACAGGAAGGTACAGAACTCATCCTCGAATCTTCATCTCTTGCGAAAATTCTCGTCATGGCAGGAAAGCCACTCGATGAGCCAGTTGTGAACTACTGACCATTCGTGATGAATTCCCAGGTCGAAATTATGCAGGCGTTCCAGGATCTCAGAGAGGGGAAGATGGGAGAAGTGATGAACTAGATCGTATAAGTGGTATTCGGATATGAAAGAGGAGTTTTCTGTTTCATTTAATTTTCGTTCCTTCCTCAGAAACCGTTGCCGTAATCTCAGCACCGTATCTCTGGAATATTTCTGGAAGTCCAGCAAGTCAGAGTCAACTACTGCCAGACCAAGAAACACCACTTTTAAATAATACTTGAGCATCATTCTCTATTTCCTGAGCAAGTGAACGAGTAACTCATTTTCCATTATCAGATATATCAATATAGAAGTTTTCACCTTCTGAATGAGTCTCTACATGGAGCTTATTTGCTCGAAACTTCATAGAATTTTTTCTCATCTCTTCTAGTACTACGAGTAGAATCATGGGAGGAAATCATACCTGTAGTCCCTCACTAATCGCTCAATCATTACGTTCGATTGTGAAACCCTCTGAGATTTTCGGGAAGAAGATTCTATCAATATATCCATTATTGAGCTGATATCATTTCTTATTGCTTCACTGATTCTCGAACATTCATTGGTATTTTTTAGAACGCATCAAGAGTACTCATGTGAGATGGTCACAAGTACTCAGAAACATACTAACTATAGTTTTAGTATCAAACATGCCTAAATCAAGAAATCCTAATGTAATTGTTATTACGTTTACAAAATCATGTTTGATATGTTCTCAAATTCAAGAATCATGAATACATGTAAGTATACGATTGACATCGTATAGAGTTTCACTAATTTTTAAATTCACATCTGTAACCGCTCACTCTTGTTGAGTGAGCCTTCAAACTTCTTCGACTCATGATGTCAATGTTGCCATAATATCAACATAATGTGCTTTTTGAGAAGAATCTGAAGACATAGGAATGACAAAAGAATATACTAAAGATTAGCATATTATTATATCTTTTACAAAATTTTTGTCTTAAAATACTCAATTATACCTTCTCTATCGGTGCTATTTCGATATTCATCTTCTTAATTCCAGAGCCTGAGAATGCGATATCTGCGATAGCTTCTCGGAGTGAGACAATTGTTCCCATTCCATACTGTGGATGCTTGATCTTGTCTCCGATCTGGAAGTCTGACGCAGTATGTTTTTTGCCTCAGATTTTGCTCGGAGGTGTGGGTGTCTTCGTACCAAATCCAGTGAATCGAGAGCTCGTTCACGAGAGTCCATTTCCGAATGCACTCGAAAATGTAGAGAATCCAGTGCCTCCATTTCCGAATATGCTCTGTGCAGTTCCACGATTTTCCTCTACCTGGATGAAGTCTCATGGAATCTCCTTCACGAAGCGACTCTTCGGATTCGCGCTGTAGTTCCCGAAGGTATAGCGTTCATGAGCTCTGGTGATGTAAAGTGTCTCCTTCGCGCGAGTAATCGCAACATACATGAGGCGACGTTCCTCTTCGATCGCGGAGGCTTCGAGAAGTGATCGTGAGTGGGGAAATATCCCCTCCTCCGCTCAGGCGATGAAGACCGTCGGGAACTCGAGTCACTTCGAGAGGTGGATCGTCATGAGTGAGACAAATCATACTCACTGTTCATGATTCACGGTTCACTGTTCATTATCTCTATCTTGATCGGTGATGAGGGCGATATCCTCGAGAAATGTGGCAAGATTCTCGGGATAGAGCATGCCATCATAGCGCGTCGCCATGCTGAGGAATTCTTCCACGTTCTCTACTTTGCCTTCATATTCGTCCTCGGTGTATTCTCCCTTCAGGTATTCGAGGTAGTTCGTCCGCTTGATCATGACTTCCATGACTTCTCATACCGATCCAGTTCTCGAGAGTTCTCGGAGGAATCGATAGGTGAGACAAAACGACTGTATTCCCTTTGCACCAATCCCCGTGAGAGAATTCAGAAGGAATTCATTCTCAGCAAACGCATCAAGTGAGAGGTGTTCTCGCGTGAGGACATCGAGAAAATTCTCGAGTGATTTCTCACCGATCTTGCGACTGGGGACATTGATAATCCGCTTCAGGCTCATCATATCATTCGGATTGAATACGAGGCGCATATAGGCGAGGATATCCTTGATCTCCTTTCGTTCATAGAACTTCATACCCCCAAAGACCTTGTAGGGGATATTCTTGCGGATGAGGGATTCTTCTATCAGTCGAGATTGTCCATTCGTGCGGTAGAGGATGGCAAAGGCTGAGTAATCCTTCTGGAGCCCCCCTGTCAAGGGGGGAAGGGGGGTTTTTGTATCAGTATTTTCGGGAACCAAACCCCCCTGTCCGCCGTTGCGGACATCCCCCCTTGACAGGGGGGCATGCACAAAATCTTTGATTCTACTTGCAATCAGTTCCGCCTCATGCTTCTCATCGAGACCATCGAGCATGATGATCTTCTCCCCGGTTGGATTCGACGTGAAGAGAGTTTTCTGCATCTGATTGGTATTATTCTTGATCACCGCATTGGCTGCATCGATGATGATTTTTGTCGAGCGATAGTTCTCTTCCAGATTGATCACTTTCGCTTCTGGATAATCCTTCTGGAATGAGAGGATATTCTGTATGTCCGCGCCGCGCCAGCTATAGATCCCCTGCCAGTCATCACCGACGACACAGAGATTGCGAGTATGGCTCGCCAGTATTCGGATGATCTCATACTGAAGAGGATTAGTATCCTGATACTCATCGACCATGAAGTAGCGAAATCTCGTATGGAAGTACTCGACCACTTCATCGATATCGAGAATCTGACGAAAGAGGAGGAGGAGATCATCGAAATCGAGGGCATTATCTTTTCTCAGTCTTCCAACATATTCCTTGTAGATTTCGAGGACGACGGATTTCGCATAGGAGTCAACCGTTGTCGAGTACTCCGTCGGTGTGAGTCACTTCCCTTTCGCTCCTGAGATCATTGATTGGATTGATCTGGGGTTGAATTCTTTCTCATCGATGTTCTGACGCTTCATGATCTCCTTCACTGTACGTATACAATCGTCACTATCATAGATCACAAAGTCTTTCCCATAACCGAGTCGATCGATGAACATCCTGAGAAAAAATGAAGCGACTGAGTGGAATGTCCCAACAGTTGGAAGTCGACTATTGCGAAATGGATTCACCGTCGCCATATCAATCCCGAGACGCTTTCCTATGCGTTCCCGCATTTCTCTCGCTGCCTTGTTCGTGAAGGTTACACAGAAGATCGACCGTGGATCGATCCCACGATCATGGATCATATGGACAACTCGTTCGGTGACGGTATGCGTTTTCCCTGAACCTGCTCAGGCATTGATGAGGAGGGGTCAGTCGATCGTGAGGACAGCTTCTTGTTGTTGAGGATTGAGTTTGGACATGGGTGAGAGTATAGAAAAAACTCTCTAAAAGTCGAGGTGATTCTAGAGAAAGTATGTATTCTTCTGGGATTCGAATATGATTCTCAGATCTTTGGGATTGAGCTCGATTGTCTCAGTGGGAATTCATGGACTGAAGAGATACGAATTATGTGGGAATATACCTGTATCAACAAAGGTTTTGATTGCTGGATCGAACAAGAGTGGTGAGACACATCAAGGGGTGCAATGACTATGCCTTCTGACTTCCTCTTCTGATGCGAGTGAGAGCTTATTTCAAGTAAGTGATTTCAGTTTCTCGAAATTAACTCGTACTCACTGTATCGTGACGAAGAGATGATATCATCACTTTTTGTCGGTCATGAAGACATTTTTACTTTCGACTCAACTCCAGTTATGTCTTCACTTCTCTTTCTCGGCATCACCATAGTTCAGTATGGGATCATGAGAATATTTCTTGTATGAAATACCATGTACTTCGAGTACATGAAGAATCTGATTATAGAGTTCCATAAAAATAATGTGTAAAAAGATATAAAGAATTATATCTTCCTATATTTCCCATCGGTGCCATGAATATCAGATACTTTTTCTGATTTCTACTGTATCATACATGTCTCTGAGTATAAGGAAGTCTGCCAAAAAGTCGAATGAAATTCTCGAGAGTTTATTTAAGATATGAGTGAGAATATGAAAAAAGAGGAGAAAAATCGAGAAAACTTTTGACAATAAAATTTATAAAATTAGTCTCAGTGCAAGCATTTTCCATAAAAAATATGGTTCATTTACCCATTCGACAAGAAGATGATTTTTGATGTGGTTTTGCATGCGTTGCCTTTCTCTTGCATATTTCTTATAAGGAGGTATTTCAATACTTTGATAATCCGGAAAAAGCAAAACTTGGTAAATATAGATGTAAATTTTTACTTGATGCATTAAAAAAATGATGACTCAATAATTATCGAACTACATATATAGGCAGAAAACCAGAATATTCTATACCGAATAATTCGATTGTATATGTGAATAAGAATAAAAAATATAGATTCTGACATTACTTGGTAAAGACTCAGAACTGATATATGAATCCTTTTTTTACTATTGATACTGAATACTGAAATGCTCAGTATTCAGTTGCTCAATTTGAAGAAGTGCCTCCATGAACTATATCTCTTGTGATTCATCCACTCGGAGGGTCATAGTTTATCGAGTATTTCCCTTGCATTTCCCCTTCTTTCCCATATACTCGCCAACAGTATACCTTTCTGTTCATAAAAACCGTGGATCTCGTAAAACTTTTTGGATCTCGTTCGCGTGTCAAACTCCTCGAAAAACTCGTCATCGAAGATACGGTAGCCCGTTCGAGTACGGGATTTTTTATCCGTGAACTCTGTCGAGATACGGATGAGCAGATCAATGCTGTCAGGCGTGAACTCATGAACCTCGAGGCGCTCGGAATATTGAAGTCATATGAACAGAACAAGAAGAAGTATTATATGATGAACCATAATTGTCCGATCTATCGAGAGATTGTCGAGATGTTCTTGAAGTCGTATAATATTATGATACCAGTGAAGGAATTCTTCAAATGACGCAAGAATCTCGACCTCGTGACTATATCCGAGGCAGTACTTGATTTCCACAATGAGACTACGAACAATATCGTCGATATCTTCATCATCGGAGATCTTGATAAGATCGAGTTCAATAATTTTCTCGAGAAGACATTCTTTGGGAAGAAAGTGAAGTATGCTATCATGTCGCTCGAGGATTTCACCAATCGTCTCGAATACAATGATAAGCTCGTCCTCTCGATCCTTGCCCAGAAAGGGAATGTATTCCTCCGTGATCGACTTGAGATCGAGTGAACTGTCGAGAATAAGCTCAGGGCAATGAAGATGTTCGCGTAAAGGAAGTTTGGAAAACTATAGTATCTTTACTCATCGTTCCTGCAACGAAGGTGAATTGGATGAAAGTCCAAGAGGATGTACCTTGGGGGGTATGAATCCTTCATACATAAATAGCTGTATTACGGTATTATAATTTGAATAATACCAGTGTTCTGTCATTCTGAACGAAGTGATAGTCAGTACACCCCTTGTGGGTGAGAATCCAGATTTCTGGTTCTCTGGATCCTTCGTTTCACTCAGGATGACGGACACGAAAAAATAATATAAATCAGATTATAATAATAGTATCTCTGAGAGAAAACCATCGATAAAAAAGTGAATAATGTATACTGTATAGAAATCCTCTCTCGACTGAGAGAGGATTTCTTACTATTGTGGAGAGAGCGAGGGATTTTTTACTATTGTGGAGAGAGCGTAGTAGTTATCTTCTTAAGATTCTTTTCTGTAGTTTTATCGAGCTCTACAGCATCTTTTGGCTTCTCGATGGTGAAGGTACCATATTCATTCGATGAATCTCATGTGAGTTCGAACTTCTTACCGAAGATATTCAGATAGAGACGGTAGTTCATATATGGACCATTCTGGAAGGAATCAAGTGTACCAAATGTCGTATTATCGAGGTCAAACTTCAGTGACACCAAATTCGTATTGAGATTTCCATAGATTCTGAGTTTCTTTGGAAGTGCTATTGTTGCTAACTTATTGACTGATTCGCTCGTATTCTCATAAAGCATCCCCCTGATTGCTTCAGTTAAGCCTGTTCATGAAATTTCAGTATAGGTAGTATCACCATTCCAGTTACTCTTGATCGAGAGATAGTTGGACATGGAGAAGTCGAGATTCCAGAGATTTTTCCCAAGCGTGAGAGAGAGTTGTCCATTTAAATCTTTGTTCAGATCTGAATCACGAATGCTGAGCATACCAAGTGTCTTCCTATTAACATCCTTTGCGATATTCATATCAACCCTTGTCTCCTGATCATCGATATGAGAGAGGAAGAATACACTATTTTTATACCTGAATTCTGGGAATAGATATCCAGTTGGTTTGATTGTTCTATCGATAATTGTATTCGCTTTCTCTACAAATATAGGATTCCAGTTCAGTACGTATTCCTCACCTACGCGGACAACTGGGGTGAGTATGCTTGTTTCTTTGAGGAGTTGGATTATCTGAGTCATCTTTTCTACATTCTTCAGTTGTGAGCCAAACAAGTTCATCGAATCTCAGGGAATATGATACGTCTTTCCGTTGAGTTCGTTTTTTATGAGTGCTATAGCTCCATCAATATCCTTCTTCTCAATTCACTGAACCTCAGTAGATATATCGAGTCCTTCTACATGGATATAGGCTTCTCACTGAAGAACACTATATTGGATCTTTCCACCTATAGTTCCAGCAGTATGAGTCCCCGTTCCTGTAGTACAGTTATACTTCCAATTATCATCATATTCACAAGATTTCTTTCCGGGGATATCCATGTTGTAGTCAGCCTTCATCGTGAAGTTCATCGTTTCTTCGTCACGTTTGATGGATTGAGTGATCGAATAATCCTGAAGTCTGAGGTGTACATATGATGAACCAGATTCATAGGAGAATGCCATATTTCCCTTCTGGCGGACATCGAATGTGAGACTCTTCATAATCTGATCAGAGAGACTTGAGAGTACCTCATTCTGATATGAGAGGAGAGCGTTCTCTATCTCAGATTTCTTCGTGGTATCGATCGTACGGCTATAGTCACCAGCATGAATTGTAGCGACTGTCGACTGATAAAGTGGTTTAAATATTGACTGATAGAAAGCATTTCTGTCTGTGAGTGACTTCGTCGAATACGAATATCCTGAGAGTCAGAGATAGGTCTTCATAATATTCTCTTGTTCCTTCAAGAGTGATGAGAAATATCGATTGAGTTCGCGATCTTTCACTCACTGAACTTCCTTACGTCCTTGTTGGACGAGGGTTTTGACATCTTTTTGAATTGTCTTCGAGAGTGCTGCATCACTCGATTTCTGTATCCCTGCAGCGAACGACATCGTACTCACAAAGAAGAGTACAAAAAAAGTGATATATCTCATAGTATAGAGAGAAGAAATAAGTTTCTCAGCTGATATGCGAGAAGTCACTATAGTATGTATTTTTAGAAATATTTCAATAGGAATTTTTGTGCTTCTTGAAGTCGCTCGAGGACGAGAGCATCCTCACCTGCTGAGAGTTCCTTCGGATCAACGAGGAGTGAGAATGGTCAGGTATATCCAGCCTCTCGCATACGGATGAGGAGACTCTCGAGTGGCATATCGCCTTCCCCAGGAAAGACGAGGTTTTTTTCTTCTCTCTTATCAGATAAGTAGACATGAGATATCGTATTTCCGAGGAGGGTGAAGGTCTTCATGAGGTCAATACCACTTTCAGGTTCGACATTCGCAATCGAGAGAGATGTATGAGAGGTGATCTTCTTGATAGTCTCAGGTCTGGCATCACCATACTCTGAGATGATGAAGAGCCACGTTTTCGGTGGAGCATTGGTCACAGCGATGGTGATATTTGGATACTTCGACTCGAGCACTCGGAGGTACTCTCCGAACCAATCCTTTTCCTTGTCGAGTCGATGTGGAGGATGGAGATTCACAAGAGGAACATTCAGGGATGCAGCAATATGCATTACTTCATCAACCTGTTTTTTTGTCACTCGTCTCTCTGGAGCAGTGATGCTCTCGACCTTGATTCAGGAGAGTTCCATCAGGTTTTTTATATACTGAGCATCGCACGTGTCATATTCGTCGAAATCAATCATGAGATCGATCCCATCATATCCTGCAGCTTTCGCGAGGAGGAATATCTTGTGGAGGCCATATCCTTTGAGGGATGCAGTAGCGAGGAGAAGCATGACTATGAATGAATAATGAATAATAAAAAATTGATAACTACCGCTCAAAAGAAATTATTACAATAAATATATCAGTTTTTTTCAGAAAATACAACTATTCCTTATTCTTCAGGCTCTTGATCCGATATTCGCTGAATCGTACCCGTTTGTGATCGAGAGCATCCTTGATCATCCGTTCATTGGTATTGAGCGTTGCACTACCACTTTTGAGCTCGAGAAAGATGATTTCCCGAAGTCGCCCTTCAGAGAGTCCATCGAAGATGATATAGTCAGTTCCCTTCCCGATGAAGATCATATCCTTCGGTGCATAGGGAAAATCAGGAAGTGCTGGAAGGATCTTCTCATAGACTTCCCCGAAGATCGCATTGCGTGAGCCCTTCACTGCCGATTGTTGAGTACGTTTCCGCTCAAATATCGATGCGATACGCATAAGTGTGAAACCTATAACAAATCCGAGTAAGAGTCCGATGATGAGAGTAGGAGTATCCATTATATATTGCTTTTCAGTTGCTTTTTCATACTATTCCTTCCATTCTAAAAATCAAATTTATGCTCTCTGTACTCTGTAGCTCCGACGTCAATGCTCGAGATATTTTCGTCCAGATTCTCAAACTCGAGAGGCTCGAAGACACGCCGATCGCGACGACCTATCGTCGAGGTGGATGGATATTCACCTTCCTCAAAAGTGAACTCACAGCAGATCATGTCGAATGGATCAATACCAATTATGTTCCTGAGCGGATCTATTTCCCATTTTTTGGCTACAGTATCGATCTCACGCATGAGGTGGGTGATGTGATCGTGGCGAATGTATTTTTTCCATACAACACGAATCTTGATCAGCTTGAGGTCAACGAGTCCAATCGTGATACTATTGTGAAGGATCCACTCTTTCTCGACTATTTCGATGAACAAAAAGACTACTATGTCGAAGACTTCTGACTCTCTGTCGGAGGTATCCTCGTCCATGGAAGTCCCGAGAATCCGAATGATGCCCTGATGACCAAGATGATGCTCGCCTATGAGGCAGATGCCTATATCACCGCTTCCCTCACAGAGAGTCTCGTTCCGAGAGAGACTGACGATGCCTCGAAGATCGTCATCGCGGGGATCATCCGTGGGAAAACCCATGCAGAGAAATCTCACCACAATCCGATCGAATTCACCGCACGCAATATGGTGACAGCGATGAAACTTCTCCAGGATGAAGAGGAATAATACGACTATAAATAATCCTCTTCTCTACAAAAAATCCCCACTGATGTACTAGTGGGGATTTTTCTATTTCAGCTATATGAGAAAGTATTGACGAATACTTGAACGACTAGAGTGATCCTGATCCAGAAATAACTCCTCAGGTTCACAGCATTCCTCTCGGCATCATTGCTCATGAGTTCTCATTTTGTGGATTTCTCCGCATGAATCCTGATCCAGACATCCCGCTTCAGAAGTGCATATCAGGATACTTTGCCTGGAGTTCAGCCTCGATCCGAGTCACGGTCTTCGTATCTCCAGATCGACGTGCATCCATGAGTGATTTCAGGAGTGTCTGATCTTCAGGACTTATACGACTCATCATGCCAGAACCGCTTCGATCTCACCGCATCATCGAACCATTTCCGCGTCTTCCACCATGATCGTTCGGAGTGTCTCATCCATTTCTGCCCGGTCACTGAGGTGCACAGGCACTCAGGATCATAGTGAGACAGGCGAGACCGATAATCACACTATATTTGTGAGAGGATTGCATAGTATACAAAAAAAAGAATAAACGACCGAATTACTCCGATCGTGTATCCTTATAGTTAATTGAGTTTAAGCCGAGTTAAAAAAATCATATTTCTTCTATTCATCCTCTTCCTCATCCTTGATTTCTTCGATATTCTCAGAGATCTCCTCGATATCCTCACTGATTTCTCAGACATCCTCACTAATCTCTCAGACATCCTCCTGAATATCCTCGATGTCCTCCTGAATCTCTGCAACATCTTCCCCGACTTCCTTCAGGGCGTTCTCATGCCGATTTACGCTCATCTGGATGAAGATCGAGAGATAGATCGCCTCGAATGAGAGGATTGTCGTCAGGACGAGGAGGATCTGATCGATACTTATCCCGAATAGGAGAAATCAAAATGCCCCAATAAAGAGACAGGTATGAACGATGAGTGACTCGATCGATCCGATCCATTTGGTTGCCTTGATCGAGAATGCTTCTATAACACTTGTTTTCTCCATCGGTATCGAGGGTGGGGTAATACTCGGGACACTATATAAACACGTATCTATAAGTCAATCCAGAAATCATCTTCATCTTGATTTCTCCTATAATATTTCTATAGTAAAAAGATACCTAACCAATTCTCGCTATGAAAACCAAGAAAACCTGGCACGATGAACATCAGGATGGACTCAGTTTCGGACAGCGTCTCGCAGACAATGTCGCGAATGGGATGGGTTCATGGAGTTTCATCATTATCCAGACCTGTATCGTCGCATGCTGGATGATTCTCAATATCGTCGGATGGATCAATCATTGGGATCCCTATCCGTATATCCTCCTGAATCTCCTCTTCTCGACGCAGGCTGCCTATGCTGCCCCGATCATCATGATGGCGCAGAACCGTCAGAGTCAACGAGATCGAGCCAATGCTGAGGCTGATTATCGAACCAATATCGAAGCCAAGAATGAGATCGAAGAGCTCCAACGTCGTCTCAACTCTATCGAAGTGGATAAGCTAGATGCGATACTGGCGATATTACGGGAGGGGAAGAAATAGAGAAAAATCAAAAATTATTTTCCTGACTTCGTCCGATTGCAATTCTTGCAAAGCATTTGGCAATTTTCAGCCGTAGTCTTCCCTCCCTCATGCCACGGAGTTATATGATCTGCTTCCATTGCTTCAATCTCAAAATGTTCCTTGCACCAAGTACATATACCTTTTTGCTTGAGATATGTTTGTGCTTTGATCTTATCGTCAAATTGACGAAGATTCAGATATTTTTCTTGACCAGTTAGGAGAAATACGTAGATGCCCTTCATGCTCTGGACATCATCATCGTGTATAAGTTCTTGTATTTTTAAACCCATAATAACACTGTCGTATTCGGTCTCTTTGTATGAGTTATAGAGAAGTCACCACTCAATTCCTTTCATATCTTTTCGGTAATGCGTAAATACCTTTCGTACCCATGCAATAACATCTTGAAAATAGCTCCATAATTCGTCAGAATTTTCATCGTGCTGGTGTTTTGCCATATAGTCTTTGATCTGTTCATTATTGATCCAAGAAAGTGCTGTCTCTAGGTACTCTTGCCTTATCGGTGAACCATTTAAGAGCGATCCGCCATCATTAGCAAGAAGATAAGCCGCACAATTTGTCTTGCTGAATTTGAGCTTTGCGTCCGAAAGCCATGTTCAAGTGAACACAGCATTGCGAAGTTCTTGATCAGTGAGTTTCTCACCTGCGATATTGATAATTCCGAACCAATCCAGTTTCTCTTTTGGTGTACCTTCACAGAAATATATCATCAATTCATAATCGAGTATCTGATTTTGTTCTTCATCTGTGAGGTTATGGAAGAAGAAATCATCAAGCGAAAAATCACCATTCACATACTGTGCGATACTGATAGTTCGCTGTTGTCCATCGAGTACTTCATAATTGCCTCCATCGGTCTTGACCCAATACATGACATTCAATGGAAAGTCTTTTTTTATAGTCTCAATGACTGCATCTCGCTGCTTCCCTGTATAGACGAATTCTCGCTGATACTTAGGACGTATATCGAGCTTGCCATCATAAGCGATAACTCCTTCCTCAGCACTATCCTCATATCCAGCGACGACATCTCGTATAGAGATTCTGTGAAGTTCGATTTTCATAAGATTATTATATTAATTTCTTGTATTTGATAACGACTCGTGCATATACCTCTTTTCCATTAATCGTAAATCTTCTTCCATAATTTGGATTATCCTCTATATATCTATCAATACCGATAATCTCAAACTGATCAGGATTATATTTATCAAGAAAGGTTATAGGAACACCCATTTTATCGTTAAAATCCATGGGGATATCACTCACTTTATTTAAATTTATAGCATCATAGTTATCATATTTTGGAAATTCTTCTGGAGTATATTTTTTATACAGAGTTAGTTTTTGGTGACGTTTACTTGTATCGAGATTTGTAAACCACACAATTCGCCCCATACTAAAATACTTCACACCATCTTCTATTTTTATTCTTGATTCAGTATCTATATTGTAATCGTTAGGTACTTGAAACCACTTTGTGCCACCATTATCATAGCCAAGCCACACCTTATCTTCTTTGATGAGTTTAAAAGTCTCTTTATAGGTAATTGCATTCTGATCCCCAAGAATCAAAAATTTCTTGTCATAATCTATGAGTTGCTCCATATACTCACGAAAGAGAGAAAATGGTGGATTGGTCACGACGATATCCGCTTCCATGAGGAGTGCCTTACACTCTTCACTTCGGAAGTCACCTGTACCAATCATTTCTGTCATGAACTCATCAGGGTCTGGCATACGGTTGCCATTTTTGTCACCTGTATATTCGAGTTTGTATGGTGACTCTTGTGTGAAGAGATTGGCTTCCTTGTAGTGTGTGGCGATAAGTTTTTTGAGTCAGAGATGTTCGAAATTTCGACTAAAGTATTTCACGAAGTTACTCTCTTTCGGATCGTCACAATTACAAAATACGACTTTTCCACGAAACTGGTCTTTGTAGTGCTTGAGCTCTCTTTCGATATCATCGATTTGGGTATAGAATTCATCTTTTTTCGCTTGACTGGCTTTGTGAAGGTTTCTATTTCATCATTTCTTTTCGGACATAAAAAATGGCAATTAATGATAATTGCCGAGTTTTTCGCGTGTCGTAAGCAAACAAAAACGGGTGACTTTATCGACCTATTCTGTTTGCTTACAACGAGATTTCCGCGACTTCTTATGAAGAAACGGGCGGTGATAAAATCACCCATTTTGTACATAAAAAGTCACAGAAAATTGTGTTGGAAAACCTCGGTTGTAAGCCCGACTACTATATAGGAAAAGGAAGGAAAGGCAAACAAAAAATCCTCTCGGGAAGGGAGGATTCAGCATTAATCTACTAGTCAACAAAATATATTTGACTCTGAGAGAGATAAGGACATAATCTCTACCATAGGTACAGGTTACTTGATTTCCATTCCGATCATGATGAGTCCATACAAGGAGAAATTCCTCGCAAATATCAAAAAGACGAAAGGATTGATGGATACGATCCAAAAAATGGTACAAGATGATCGTTATTGTATGGATATTGCTCAACAGTGTAATGCTGCTCTCGGACTCCTTCGCAGTGGAAATGCGCAGATACTGGAATCACATCTGAATTCATGCGCAGGACATAAACTAGGATCGAAAGATTCGGTAGAAAAAGAAAAATTCGTCAGTGAACTCATGCAGGTATTCAATATCTCAAAACGATAGTATCATGAAAAAGTTTCTCGCATTCCTTATATTTCTCACGTTTCTGATCATATCGCAGATGCAAATGGTTCATGCATTCTATATGAGCGGAATGGATATGTCTTCAGGACATCATTCACGAGCAGGAACTGCAGTATCAATTTTTTGTGAAACATCATCAGATACTACTCAGAATCAGTGTGCGAAAGAACTCATTCCAGAGAAGGCTCTCTCGAAACAAGATGCTCCTGAGAATATTAAAACACGGATCATATCACTTCCATTTTCTCACTATGTAGAAGTTGGTTCTCTGGAAAATACGTCTAAAATTGTTTCGATTTGTGACCCTCCTGAGGCGATCTACTATAGGTCAGCCTATGTGAATATGATGGGAATAATGAAGAGTTTGAACTAGAAATATTTTTTGAATATTCTTGTTTCAAGGGTATTTTTTCGAAAACTATTTCTTCATCTCTTAATATATGCAAAAAATTATTATTCCCGTCTCGGGGATGCACTGTCGCTCATGCGAACTCATCCTCGAAAAGTCTCTCAAAAAACTAGAAAATGTTCACTCTATTCATGCCAATGAAAAGAAGTGAATCGTCGAAATTCACTATATCGATAGCGAACCCGATAGAGCAACGATTGAATCGATTATTCGGGAAAATGGCTACCAGATCGGAGAAAAAAAGAAACTTCCGTGGATCACTCATACTGTGAATGACTATATACATATAGGTGTGGCACTCTGAATTGCTTTGCTTCTCTATGAGATCCTGACTCATTTTGGTTGGTCATTTTGAAGTGTGGGAAATACTGCTTCTCCAACACTCGGAGTCGCTTTTCTCATAGGACTGACGGCTGGAGTATCGAGCTGTATGGCGTTGATCGGTTGACTTGTCCTCGGTGTGAGTGCGAATTGGAACAAGGAACATGCACATGCATCCCTCTGGAGGCGTTTCTCTCCACATCTCTATTTTCACCTTGGGAGAATTATTGGATTCTGAATCCTCTGAGGAATCCTCTGATTCTTTGGATCGATGATTCATTTTTCGAATATTTTCCTCGGTGGCATGACCATCCTTGTTGGTATCGTCATGCTCGTTCTCGGACTCAACCTCACGAATCTCTCTCCACGAATCGGGAGCTTTTCCCCGACACTGCCGAAATTCCTCGGAAAAAATATTAAGTGAGATGGAAACACGAAGATATCAACCCTTATTACTGGTGCTGCAACATTTTTCCTCCCGTGTGGATTTACCCTCGCGATGCAGGTCTATGCTGTCAGTACAGGAAGCTTTCTCACTTGAGCACTCGTTATGGCATTTTTCGCCCTCGGAACTGTTCCAGGACTACTGTCTCTTGGATTTATCAGTGCCGTACTCAGAGGTGAATGGCTCAAAAGGTTCTTTGTCTTCACCGGAGTTATCGTCCTCGGGCTCTGAATATTCAACTTCAATAATGGCTATGCACTCCTCTCTCTGGGAGTTCCGGCAAAGCAATCTCTACAAATCATAGATACCGCCAATCTCGAAGTCCAAGAAGTCCATATGACACAAGATGGGAATGGATACACTCCAAATACACTCTCGATATATGCTGGGAAAAAAATCCGATGGATAATCACAGGAATCAATCCCTATGCGTGTTCCAGTCAGATTATGGTTCCGAGTCTTGGGATTTCGAAAGAACTCAAACAGTGAGAAAATATTATTGAGTTTGTCGCACCAGAAAGTGGAGAAATACCGTTCTCGTGTTCCATGGGAATGTATACTGGAAAATTTATCATAAGTGTAAATTCTCAAAATAATCCTTCCCTCTCAACAAATATCTCAGCAAGTATTCCCACACAAAAAACTCCTGTACAATGAGGTGGATGTGCCATGATGGGAGGAACGAGAAGTCAATCCGCAACAGCTTCCACTTGATCCACGATTATTCCAGCTACTGCGAAAAATATTGATATGACCTATACACACGCTGGATTGAGCCCAAATGAGATTACTCTCAAGAAAGGTCAGACTTACGCGATTACTATAAATGTGAAGGATACGATCTCTGGATGTATGCATATGATCCTCATCCCGTGACTCGATGAGAATGCTCAGCCACTCGATGCTGGCAATACCGTAAAATTCACGATCACTCCAAAAGAGAGTGGACGATTCCCTCTGACCTGTGCGATGGGAGTCCCTCATGGGTATATCAATGTAGAGTAATATAGTTCAAGTTTCAATTCATTAACCCAATAATGTATGAAAAAACTTCTCCTTTCTGCTCCGACCATTCACTGTGACGCCTGCAAAAAATTACTTGGATTTGCTTTCGATGATCTCGAGGGTGTAAGCAATATTGCTATCGATCTGGAAACTAAAGAAATACAGTGTGACTATGATGAATCACTCATTTCTGACGTTCAAATTATTGACCATCTCAAATCTGAAACCAATTTTACTCTCGTGAAAATCTAGAAAATTATAGATAATTCCGATTTTAACCCTTTCTTCTATGAAAAAAATCACAATCAGCCTTCCTACCATTCACTGTGAATCGTGCGTGAAGCTTATCGGTATGACTCTCAAAAACATCCCTGGAATACAAAAAAAACAATTCGACCTTGAGAAAAAAGAACTCGCTCTTGAAGTCGATGACACCGTCTCTCCTTCAGAAATCGCACAACTGATCCAAGATGATGCAGGATATGAAGCGAAAGTCACAAGTGGTGATGAAGAACAACCTGTGCAAAATACATGAAAAATAGTAGAACCAAAAGACCAAGATACTCCTTCTGAAACGACAGTACACCATCCAATGCAAAAAGAATCAACTTCATCCATCGCAATTCTCTCTATCGAATGAATGCACTGTACAAGTTGTAGTTCTCTCATCGAGAAATCACTTCATCATGTTTCTGGAGTCGAGGAGGCGAATGTGAACTTCGCTTCAGAAAAAGCTCGTATCAAGTACGATCCCAAAAAAGTCACCATTGGAGATCTTGAGAAAGCTGTCTCTGATGCTGGATATGTTGCAGTAGTCCAAGGCAAAAGTACCGTCTCAGAAACCGATAAACGAAAAAAAGATCGTACAGTATGGTTTCATAAATTTCTCGCTGGAGCGATTCTTTCCCTTCCGATGGTCGCATTCATGGTCTATGATTTCGTTCCTCGTCTTCCATTCGAGCGAATCATCATGCCGTACTCTACGCTTATCTCACTCTTTCTTGCTACTCCCGTTCTCTTTATTATCGGGAGAGAGTATTTCGCTGGAGCGTGGTCAGCCCTGAAGATGAAGACATTCAATATGTTTTCCCTGATCTCTATCGGGACACTCGTTGCCTATGTATATAGCCTATACTCATACTTTATCTATATCGAAGAAACAGGATCCATCCTCGGACTGCAAGGGATGAAAATACCGAATATTTATTTTGAAGTTGCGGCATTCCTCGTGACCTTTGTCACACTCGGAAAGTATTTCGAAGCGAAAGCAAAAGGAAAAACCTCAGAAGCCATCGAGAAACTCATGGGACTCACACCGAAAACTGCCCGAGTGAAGCGAGGGAATAGTGTCCTCGATATCTCGATCGATGCCGTCGTCTCTGGAGATATCCTCATCGTCAGACCTGGGGATCAGATCCCCGTCGATGGTGAGATCACTGAGGGTCACTCGAGTATCGATGAGTCAATGCTCACGGGTGAGAGTATGCCCGTCGAGAAAAATACTGGATCAAAAGTATTTGCTGGAACAATGAATACACTCGGAAGTTTCGAATTTCGGGCAACCAAGCTCTGAGAAGAGACCGCACTGGCTGGTATTATCCGACTCATCGAAGAATCCCAGGGATCGAAGGCACCGATTCAGTGAGTCGCAGATACCATATCTGCATATTTCGTCCCGACGGTCATCCTCCTCGCGATGCTCACGTTCGCTGTCTGGTACTTCCTCCTTGGAGCGACATTCTCAATCGCGCTTCTCTATTTCGCTGCGGTGATCGTGATCGCCTGTCCATGTGCTCTCGGGCTCGCAACGCCGACCGCTATCATGGTTGGAACAGGAATTGGTGCTCAACATGGTATCCTTATCAAATGAGGTGAACCACTCGAGATTGCGTGTCGAGTAAATGCAATAGTATTTGATAAGACCGGAACGCTCACGGAAGGAAAACCAAAAGTGACCGATATTATCACGCTGGGGAACTCGAGAGAAAATGAGATTCTTGCTCTCGCGCTCTCGCTTGAGAAGAAATCTGAACATCCACTTGCGGAAGCAATCGTGAAGTATGGTATTGAAAACAAAGCAACGAATTACCTCGTAGAAGACTTCGAAGCGATCCCAGGAAAGGGAGTACGTTGAACAATAAATGGGGCAACCTACTTTCTCGGAACCAGAAAACTCCTCATCGAAAATGCCATCACCATCAATGTCAGTTCTGACATCGAAAAGCTCGAAAGTGAAGGAAAGACCGTCATGCTCCTTGCTGATGAGCATCGCGTTATCGGACTTATCGCGGTCGCTGATACCGTGAAGTCGACATCTCTTGACGCGCTCGAAAGCCTCAAAAAACTCGGTATCAGAGTCTATATGATCACGGGGGACAATACTCGAACGGCAGAGGCAATCGGTCGACAGCTCGGCATCGAGAATATCCTCGCAGAAGTCCTCCCAGAGAATAAGGCTCTCGAAGTGAAGAAACTCCAACAATCAGGCTATATTGTCGCCATGGTGGGTGATGGGATCAATGACTCCCCTGCTCTCGTCCAAGCAGATCTTGGGATTGCTATGGGCAGTGGCGCCGATGTCGCTATGGAATCAGGACAGATGATCATCATGAAGAATGATCTCGGGGATGTCCTCACGGCGATACAGCTCAGCAAAGAAACGGTCGGAAAGATTAAGCAAAATATGTTCTTTGCCCTGTTTTATAACGTCCTCGGAATTCCTGTTGCTGCTTGAGTCCTTGCCTGAATTGGCTTGGTACTGAAGCCTGAGCTCGCAGGTCTCGCGATGGCACTCTCATCGGTCTCTGTCGTGACCAATTCCCTCCTTCTGAAGAACTTCCATCCGAAAAAGATGAATATCCTTTCGAAGATTGCTCCCGTACTGATGACGTTCCTCTTCGTCTTTCTCTTCTGGCAGTTCTCGAGCATTTCTGGAAATGTCATTCCAGCACAAGCCTATACGATCACGGCTCCAGCACTTCTCGGAGATATCCATGACTATCTCGCGACCGCAGAGATCAAAAATGGCTACGATAAAAATGGATTCCCAAAAATCATGATCGATGCGACCAAGCTTCCGAGCTGACTCAAGGTGAGAAATGGAAGTATCGACTTCTCGAATGGTGGAACGGTGCTCGGATATGCTGAGGCACAGATGATGATCCGCGAAGGACTCATAGCGTGAGTCGGATCTGAGCTTCCAGACTTCTTCGGAGTACCGAAGATCCGCATCACGGGTATCCTCGAACCGACCAATACCTTTCTCGATGATGTCCACATCATGAGTAGCGAGACATTCGCGACCATCACGCTTCCTGAGAATATCCTGATCACAGAGACTCCTGTCGGAGACTTGAAGATATTCTACCTCTACGATGAGAGCAATATCCCGACTCCGCTTCAGAGTATCATCAATCCGAAGAAAAATCTCTACACCCTGAGTGGAAAGGACTATCTCCCTGCATATGTCGGATATACTGAGGCAAGTATGATGATCGAAGAGAAACTCATATCGAAAAAGTATGATACACTCAGTGGATTCTTCGGGAACAATGTCATCATCGCAGGACTTCCAAAAAAGACCTATACCATCCTCGATATGATGCACTTTGTGCCAAAGGTATTTACTCTAAACTACAGAAGGAACGCACAAAATCCTGTGAAGACAGGCACTTGATCATAAGTTTAGACGCTATGAAAAACTCTCCGACTAGGAGAGTTTTTTTATTGTGTACCAATGACTGATGTTATCTGAAACGCAAGCATGTAGGTGTTTCGAGCTCGATTTTATATGGCTGGGATACTAGGATTCGAACCTAGGATGCCGGATTCAGAGTCCGGAGCCTTACCGCTTGGCGATATCCCAATGTGGCAGATAGGAAGTAGCTGATAGCAAATAGAGGAAACGACGGGAACGAGCAGATAGCATTAGCAGATAGAGGGAACGACTGGAACAATAGGGGCTGGAACAAGAGGAAAGGAAGCGAGTCGGATATTAGACAAAAAAATGTTTTTTTCAAGTTTTATTTCCATTTTTCCTGAAAATTTGTAGAGTAGCACCATCATTTTTCTTCTGTATGTCCTTCATCACCTGACTCCTCCTCGTACTCGCGGGTATTGCTATCCTCAGATATCGCTACCAGATCTATAACTTCACGGGTGATTGGGATTGGGCAGTTCGCTTCCTCGGCGGGAACGGGACGGTTGTTTCTATTGCACTCTTTGGGATGCTCCTCATCGGCGCGGGTGCTGCCTATCCTTTCTGAGTCTTCGATGCGCGGAATCATCCGATCAATGAGATCAAACTCTTTCCAGATCAGAAATCGAGTACTACAAAATAAACTTCTCTACTGCATCGAGATCAAGTGCATCTCGATAAACTCAGGAATCGCGAATCGAAATCGGTCGACGAGTCGATCATAGATATAGTAGTCTTCATCATTCGTATGAAGGATGAATCGATCGGAGACCTTTCCATCACTGAGCTTCTCTGTCGTGAGGGATTCGATATTGATCTCAGCTTTATAGAGGATATCCGTGATTTGCCTCAATAGCCCAAGTCGATCATGGAAAATACACTCGACCTCGAGGGTCACTCCACTCGTGTTCACATTGCTCCAGTGTGCTGACATCCGTCGGTCGAGCTGGATGCGTTCGATATTCTCACAGTCAAAACGGTGAATGGTGATAATACCATTTCCTATATAACCAATGATCTTATCTGGAGGAGTCGGATCACAACAGTGGGCGAATTTATAGGGAATATTGCGTTCTTTTCCGATAATCACGGTCACTTCCTCTGTACTTCACTGTTTGGATCTTTTTTCTCGTGCTTGGATATCTTCTTTCTCGACTTTTTTCTCGACACCAAAGAGCTCATGGATCACATCATCATGGATCGCTTTTATGACACTTCATGGCTTGCGTGAGAGGTTTCCGATTTGCACTAGGACGTTTTCCTTTCGCTTCGAATCGAGGATGCGCCCATCGAGGTTCTTGAGAAGGAAGAGGTCTTTGTCGAGTCATTTCCCATAATTCTTCTCGAGGTAGGCGTTCAGGATAAATCGTCACTTCTCGATGAAGAATCCACGTTCTTCACGATTGATGAACTGTCGAATATGTTCCTTGGCCTTCGCAGTCTTCACGAAGGAGAGCCAGATGGGATTGGGTTTGCGGTGAATATCGGTGACGATTTGGATGCTCTCGCCATTCGTGAGCGTATAATCGAGGGGCACCACCTGACCATTGACCTTGGCGATGGTGAGTTCATTCCCGAGCTTGGAGTGGATCGCATAAGCGAAATCGACTGGCGTTGAACCCTTTGGCAAGGTGATGATATCTCCCTTCGGGGTGAAGACAAATATCTGATCAGAAAAGACATTCACACTCATCTGACTCATGAATTCCTTCCCTTCGATCGCATTCTCAACGATTCCCTTGATCGTCTTGACCCAATAACTGTCTTGAGATTTCGATGATGTTCCCTTTTCTGAGTACTCGAAATGTGCTGCCACTCAGATCTCAGCCTGGATATGCATATCAGGAGTGCGTATCTGGATCTCTGTCGGCTGTGAGCGCACTTCTGGAAAGAGTCAGACAACGGTGGTATGGAGCGACTGGTATCCATTCTCTTTCGGGAGAGCAATATAGTCCTTGAACCGCTTGGGCATCGGGACGAAGACATTGTGCAATACTCAGAGGATCTCATAACACCGAGGGATCGTATCCGTGATTATCCTGATGGCGAAGAGGTCATAGAGGTCGCGAGGATGGGTATAGGAATATTCTTTTCGAGAGAGCTTCTTGTAGATACTGTAGGGTGCCTTGATCCGGTAGCTGATGTCTCGGATCGGAACACTGTCAGGGATCATCTCTCGGATCACGGTTTTTGCCTTCGCGAGAAAAAACTCTTGTTCTTCTCGAAGTTCTTCGAGCTCCTTCGTGATGCTCGCATATTCTGTTGGATGGAGGACTCGAAAACACTCCGTCTCAAGCATCTCCTTCATATGGAAGATACCCAGTCGATCAGCAATTGGGGCATAGATATTGAGCGTCTCGAGGGCAATCCGTTCGCGTTTTTTCGGATCAGGATGGAAGTCGAGGGTCTGCATGTTATGGAGTCGATCTGCGAGCTTCACGATGATGACACGGAGGTCTTCGACCATAGCGATGAACATCTTGCGAAGACTCTCAATACTTCGTTCCTCACCACGATACTTGATCGCTGAGAGCTTCGAGAGTCATTCACAGATGAGGGCAACCTCATCTCAAAATGTTCGAGCAATATCATCCTTGGTCTTGTCCGTATCTTCGATCACATCATGGAGGATACAAGACTGGAGGGTGACGAGATCAGGCTTCAGGTGGATGAGGAGCTTGCAGGCAAGGAGTGGATGGATGATATAGGGATCTCCACTCTTTCGCATCTGTCCATGGTGCGCCTCCCGAGCAAAAATATAGGTATCCCAAATCGTTGACTCGATCTTCGCATGATCAATATGCATATATCCCGCCACTGACTCGATCAGTTCATGGGCGATAGCATCCGTTCGACTATAATCTATGTCAGTGAGGAGTGTCTCAGTCATGGCTCTACTATAGCGAAAAATGCAGCAAATTCAAATCACTTCTCTCGAAAAGGTGTGTCATTCTTTTTTGTGAAATATTCCCGGTTTGAAAAAAGTAGATTCTATTTGCAGTATTTTAACTTGGATAAAGTACTTTTCCCGTCATTCCTGCGAAGGCAGGAATCTATTACTAGGAGATGGATTCTGACATCCCCCAGAGGATATTCACTTATCATTTCATGAGAATTCACTTTATAAAGCCAGAATGACAATGAAAATAAACAGGAACAGATCCTTCGCTCTGCTCAGGACAGGCTCTGAGTGAAACGAATTATCCAGAAAGCTAGAAACATGGATTCCTGCTTTCGCAGGAATGACGAAACAGTGATTCTATTTTTTTTTAAACCACCTCACTTCTGAGGCTATACCCTTTCTCCTTCATATGGCTGATGATGAGGTTCTGAACGGTGAGCGCTTCACTATCAGAGATCGTTCCATCAGTATTCGAGAGTGTGAAGGCGAAATTCACACTCTTCACTCCAGTTCATAGTTTTGTCGCATCAGTATAGACGGAGTCAACTCTGAGATCGCGAATCCATGGATGGACTGCGTCGATTGATCGCGCTATGTCAGCTGTCGAGAGGGTATTTGGGAGGATGAAATTGAGTTCTCGTGGGATTGTCTGGAATCGAGAGATTTCTTGGAATCGTGATTCTCGGTCCTTCGCGAGTCGAAGTATTGACTCATAGTCGAATTCGAAATAGAGTACACTTCCTTCGATATCGAATGCATGCGCCGTCTCTGGGTGTATCTTTCCGAATTCTGCGAGTATGAGTTCATCTTCGCGATACTGACCCGATACTCCAGGATGGAGAAATGGAAGGATTGATCCCTGATGCACAGGAGGAGTATATCCGAGTGTTTTCGAAAAATATCATTCGAGACTCGTACGAACTTCTTCTATCGTATAACCGACAGCGACACCTGCGAAGATTTTTTTCTCGGGATAGGGTTTTTTCTTGATAGTCGCAAGGAGAGCTTCCTCATATGAACTTCCCTTCCCCTCCTTTGCATAGATCTTTCCAATCTCGAAGAAACCAAATCGTTCGCTATACTTCTGATTGTGACTCACATCGAGGAGGAGTCGAGGAGCGAGCGACCGAACCATATGGGTATATTCTTCATTGAAGGCATTTCTTATCCCTATGTAATCTTCGAGATCAGTGATTCAGATCTTTGCTTCGAGTGCGCTACTTGTGAAGGAATAATTGTAGACTTCGTGCCATCCATTCCCTGAGAAATGCTCGAGGGTGAGGTCTCGGAGTATGATCTCATCATTTTTGTGTGAGATATGGAATGTGCCAGAAAGTGGCGTATACGGAACACGATCGTATCCATGGACACGTACGACTTCTTCGGCGATATCTTCCTTGATACTGATATCCTTGCTCGCTCTCCAGGATGGGACAGAAATGGTTAATTGTGAATTCTGAATTGTGAATTGAAACCCTAATCTGCCCAGTATCGCACTCACCTCTTCTCTCGGTATTTCAACTCCTGCTTTCATATTGATGAATTCATAGGTCACCTCGAGTTCGATGTGATTCACTCGAGCTGGATCAAGGTATGATGAAGTGCCTGTGATCGAATAGCTTTTCCCGAGGAAATCGAGGTATTCTCTCACGCGAGTGAAGGAAGTTCCAGCAAGGAGTGGATCGAGTGATTTCTCATAGCGGGTCGACGCATCCGTGCGAATACCGAGTCGTTGAGCTGTGAGCCTCACTGCTGTAGCATCGAAGCAGGCTGATTCCCAGAGGACATTTTTCGAATTCTCTGAGACAGCACTCTCCATCCCTCCGATCACTCCAGCAATCGCGACGGGTCAGATACCATCTGCGATTACCATGTCATCAGGAGTGAGTATATATTCTGTCCCATTGAGGGCGAGGATTTTTTCTCCTGATTTTGCCTGTCTCACGGTGATATTGCCCGTGATTTTATCTGCATCGAAGACGTGCATCGGCTGACCGAGTTCCGTCATCATACAGTTCGTGATATCAACGAGATCCATCTTCGGTGAGAGCCCAGCTCGTTCCATCATAAGTGACATGCCGAAAGGACTTTTTCCTACAGTGAGCCCTTCCATTCGAAGGAGATGGTAGGAGAGGCAGTGTTTTGTCATCACTATCGTTGCGAGTGTTGGTATATCCTGAACTTCCCGAGAAACATAGGGTGTGAATGACTCATTGAACACCGCATGGAATTCTCGAGCATTCCCGACGACTGAGAAGAGATCAGGGCGATTCGTGATAAACTTGTTATCGATCTCGAAGGTTGTATCGCGGAGTGGGAATTGATAGACCTCCTTCCCTGCTCAGGGAAATGGGAGCGTCAGATCGAAAAATGACTGCCCAAGCATGGATTCGAGGAATGATGTATCCCAATCCTCTTCGAGGATCATAATTCCAGTCGATTCTTCGGTTGACATCCCGATCTCATCAGCACCACAGATCATACCACGACTCATCATCCCTGCCATCATGCGTTCTCCGATCGTGAAGTCACCAGGAAGGACGGCTCAGATGATGGCAACAGGCACATACCGTGCTTCACTGATATTTGGTGCTCCTGTGAGGATCATCTCTTCTCCATGTTCCCCGAGGGCAACTCTGACAATGGAGAGTTTCTTGCTCTCTGGGTGTTTCTCGCAGGAGAGGACTTTCCCGACGACGACCTTATCCAAAAAATGCTCTTCGATTCCATCAATTTCTGCAGTATGAATGGAATATTCATGCGCGAGATCTTTTATAGCATATTTTTGCAAGAGATCAGAGAGGGGCGTATAGAGTGAGATCCAAGAGAGTGGGATTTTCATAGTAATGAGAATTGAGTATTTAGATTTTAGAATTTATGGTCGGTAAGGACAACCCTTGTGGTTGCCCTGTAACATAAGGAGATAACAAGTCCTAGAACATGCCAAGTATATAAAAAACCACTTCAAATGCAAAAAATGTGAAAAATTTTGTTTTTTCGTTGCTGTATGCTATACTTCATTCATAATTTCTCATATGAAGTCACTTCTTATTCGGTTTTTCTCGATTCTGCTTATTATTTTTTCTAGCTCTTTTGTCGTAGGAAGTACTGTATTTGCTGCCTGAGATGATGAACTTGGAGTGTATGCAGGAGCTGGAGAAGGAATAGAATGCATAAAAAATGGATGCTTCACCATGAAGCATATCCCGATGATTATCGTGTGACTGATCGATATTCTTCTCGGTCTTGCTGGAACTATTGCAATCGTAGCACTGATCTATCATGCTGTTCAGATGCAGCTCGCAAGTGGTATCACTGGAGATAGTTCCTGAGTCGATAAAGCAAAAGCCTGAATGAAGTGAGCCCTCCTCGGATTTGCACTCTCACTCTCCGCATGGTTTCTCGTGACAAAATTCGTCGAACTCATCATGAGTGCTCGGTAGGAGTCTAGTATTCACCATTTTTCTATGTTCACTTGGCAATTCTCTTCGCAGAAAGAACGACACCCGCAGTGGTATATGATTGCGATCATTGTCGTCCTCTTTCTCGTCGGGTATGGAATATTCGAAGGCATGTACCTCATGTCGATCGTTGCCTTTCTCTTCGCTGGAGTCTATGTCTTGATGGAGAACAATACTACACCGATGGTCACAGTCATGGTGAATGATCGGATCATCCAGCTCGGGAGTGCCATATATGATCTCGATAAGATTACTCGCTTCACGATCCTCTCTCGTGATGGAGTTCCCTCGATTTTTCGTATCTGGATCAAGAAATCTATCACTCCAATGATCGATATTCCTCTGAATAATCAAGTTGATGCCTATGCACTGAAGGACTTCCTCTCGCAGTATGTCGAGTATGATAGTGAGGCTGAGTTCACGAAGAGTGATCGGGTGATCGAGATGATGGGACTATAGAATCGAGGAAGAAGTAAGAAACTTGTAGTATAAAGATGATCAATAAACTTCTCTTTCTCGAGAACCAAAGTGACACAGATTCTCGTAAATGAGAATGACAAAAATAATTTTCTACAAGTTACTGTATTCTGGAAAATTCCAGAGTATCTCGAGAAATAAAAGCTTTACTTTCTCGAGATTTTTTATATGATCTTTCGCGAAAATGGTATTCAGAATACTCTTTCTTTTTCGAGATCAGTTCCTTCTCAATGCTCAATCCTAAAACCTAAATCCTCGACAGTATGACCTACGATTCCAGTCAGATCCAAGTCCTCGAATGACTCGAGCCAGTCCGCAAACGACCATGAATGTATATCGGTGAGACCGATGAGACAGGACTCCATCATCTTATCTGGGAAATCGTCGACAACTCGATCGATGAAGCGATGGCAGGTCATGCGAAACACATCAACATCACGATGCATAGCGATGCGTCGATCTCAGTCGAGGATGATGGTCGAGGAATCCCCGTCGATATCCATCCGAAGACAGGAAAATCAACCCTTGAAACGGTCATGACAGTGCTCCATGCTGGAGGAAAATTCGGTGGAGCTGAGAGTGGATACAAGGTCTCTGGAGGTCTCCATGGTGTCGGTGCTTCTGTCGTGAATGCGCTCTCTGATATGATGCAAGTCTGGGTGCACAAGGATGGAAAAATCTATACCCAAGTCTACAAACGTGGTATTCCTGAAGCTCCCGCACATGAGACTGGTGAGACAACTTATCGTCATGGAACGACGGTCAGATTCTGGCCTGATGCGACGATGTTCTCGACGACAGTATTCAACTATGAGACGATCATCACACGTATCCGTCAGCAGGCGTACCTTACAAAATGAATTACTCTCACGGTCTACAATGAATATGCGAACTCTCAGTACCGATTCTTTTTCGAATGAGGAATTCAGTCCTATATCCACTATCTGAACCGAAATGCTGAGCCCATAGGAGAGGATGTCTTCTACGGAGACAAGCTCCAAGACGATACTCAGGTGGAGATCGCTCTTCAGTACAAGAAAGATGATTTTTCTGAGAAGATTATTAGCTTCGTGAACAATGTTATCACCCCAGAAGGTGGAACGCATGTTGTCGGATTCCAGATGGCTCTCACCCGTACGATCAATAAGTACGCTCGTGAACAAGAAATGCTCAAGGAAAAAGACCAAAATCTCGAAAATGTTGATATGCTCGAAGGAATTTGTGCGATCATCTCAGTAAAGGTTCCTGAACCACGATTCAGCTCTCAGGATAAGCGCAAGTTCGTCATCCCAGAGACCAAGACGATCGTCGATCGTGTGCTCTCTGAGAAGCTCTATGACTTCCTCGCAGAACATCCGAAGACGGCTCGTGCCATCATAGAAAAGTGTCTCCTCGCCGCTCGAGCTCGTGCTGCTGCTCGAAATGCTCGTGATACGATCATCCGCAAAGGAGCCCTTGAAGGATCTGGTCTCCCAGGAAAGCTCGCTGACTGTAGCTCGAAGGACTCCTCGAAGTGTGAACTCTATATCGTAGAGGGTGACTCTGCCGGCGGTTCAGCCAAGCAAGGTCGAAATCGTGAATATCAGGCAATCCTTCCACTTCGTGGAAAGATTCTCAATACCGAACAAGCTCGACTCGATCGAATCTTTGGAAATGGAGAAATCAAGAACCTCATCATCGCTATGGGAACATCGATCGGAGAATCATTCGATTATTCTCGTCTTCGCTATCACCGTATCGTCATCATGACCGATGCAGACGTCGATGGAGCACATATCCGTACACTCCTTCTCACATTCTTCTTTCGATACTTCACGAAGCTCGTTGAGCGAGGACATATCTTCATCGCGAATCCTCCGCTCTACAAGCTCTCGAAGGGGAAACAGGCATGGTATGCCTACTCTGATGATCAGAAACAGAAGATTCTCGATGCTGAAGGAATTGTCTCAGAAGGAATACAGCGATACAAGGGTCTCGGTGAGATGAATCCAGATCAACTCTGGGAGACGACGATGGATCCTGAACAGCGAAAGATGTTCCGAGTCACGATCGAAGATGCAGAAAAGGCGGATGCAGTATTTCGTATGCTCATGGGAGAAGAAGTTCCTCCTCGCAAGCACTTCATCCAATCACGGGCAACACAGGTATCGAATCTAGATGTCTAAACTATGAGGAATTATTCACTTCTTATCCTTATCGGTTGATGAATATTCCTGACCCTCGGAGATATATTCCTCAAAAAATGGTCATTAAGTTCGTCAATACCACTCTATGGATTTTCCATGTTCTTATATGTGGTAGGATTGAGTTTCTTTGCAGTCACACTCAAGGATAATAATCTTGCTATCGCATCTTCAATACTCCTGACAGCAAATACGGTCACACTGATAGTTGTGAGTTATTTTTATTTTCATGAAAAATTCACTCTTCTTGAATTCCTTGGTCTACTATTAAGTATTATTGCGGTAGTGCTCATGGAGTGGGATGGATAGCTTTTCTTTTCTTCGTCAAAGTTTCTTCAACTCGAGACTTTGCATTGTGTATTGCTTTCGCTAATGCTACTAATGATCATAAATTCTTTCTTTTGTCGATTTGTAGAGCATATCAACTTAGTCCTCAATACTGTCTAGAGTGTTGAGTTATATCTAGAATCTCAGGTTTCTCATCAAAGTCCAATGATACACTAAGTGAGTATAAAGCTAAATAATCCAAAGATACTAAATATTCTCGACCCGCTTTTCTTAGAATCGAAAAATCAACTCATCAAACTCATTTTAGAGTAAATCATCTGATTCATCAAATATTAGTTTGTTGGAACTTATCTTTTGGTCAGCGAGTATTTGTGAATGAATTTAATCATGGTACGACTCGCATACTATTCCGTGATATAGTGAATCGTGATATAGTACCGATTGTCGCTCGGGACAGTGATAATATCGAGACCGATTTTGGAGAAACTCGGTTGCACGATACTCCTGTAGTGAGCATCATAGGACTTCCCTTTCTCACTCATGAAAAAATCATACGTCGATCGAATTGATTGAATGAGTTCATCCGTACAGTCCGATGTATGACAAGAGTAGTATCCATAGCCGACATTCTCGACGTGTTTCGCATGGTTGACGACGATCGGATCGATTCCGCGAGCCTTGAACCAGCTATCGATCACAGGGAAATCATAATAACTATCGCTCGAGTGTCGACGATGATGATTCTGTCACTTCCCTCTCGCGAACTCGATATTCCAGTCATGTGCTGTCATATCGAGTCGTGAATCGAATGAGTAGAGCTGGAGTCACATGGATGAACGGGTTGAATTGTACCACGAGAGCCATGTCGATCGGACAACATTTATATCAACTCAGGGGATTGATTCCTGGGCACTTGAGAGGATAACTGATGTGGCAGGAGAAATACTCTTCACAGATGTAGTTGTCTTGAGAGGAGGTTTATTGGTTGGAGTCAGAGCTGAGAGAGTTTTTTGGTAGCTAGTTGTTCTGACGATTGATTGATTGATTTTCCTGACTCACTCTGCTCGGGTTCTGATATTTCTGAGCTTTTCATCCTTTTTTATTTTCTGGAGTTGTTCAGTATTTTTCTGCATCTGGACTGTCAGAGATGGTCGCAGTGTAATAATCTCATTTCATGAGCTCGCAAAAGCTCAGAATGATAGGGAGAATGAGATGCAAAAAATAATGATTCGTCACATGACGGAATTATACCACAATATCTCCATAGTACAAAGAAAATCACGGTGTATTCACAGAGAATATTTTCATATTGTAGATAATCTTCTGGATAGTCGGACTCTCTTCAAGAATTAAAGAAACATTGGATATCTGTGGCATTTGCACCCAAATCCAAATTTTCTCACCTCCAAGATTCTAACATTCCACCTTCAAAGATTTCACTAGCCAATATTTCTAAAAAAAGTGACTATATGGGTGAACCTCGAATCATCCTGCCTTTTCCTCGGCAACGAGTGTTCGTACGAATACTTTCGCGAGTTTCACATTCGTGATGAGTGGAATCTTTCGGTCGACAGCCTTTCGTCTTATCATATAGCCACTTTTTTCCTCCTCACGCAGATCATCACTCGGACTATTCATGATACAGTGAATCTGCTTCGTATCAATCATACGGATCACTTCACTCCCTCATTCATTTCTCATCTTCGAGAGTGAGATTGTCTCAATCCCCTCTTTCTCAAATATATCATGCGTACCAGGAGTCGCATAGAGGATATATCCGAGTCGAGCAAGAGAACGAGCAGATTCGACGAATTCGATCTTGTCTGCGAGGCTTCCAAGACTGATGAGGATATGTTTGCCCGTGATACGTATCCCGACAGACGTCAGTGCAAGTGAGAGTGCCTCATGGATTGAGTCCCCGATACAGCCGACTTCCCCAGTCGATGCCATCTCGATCCCGAGTCGTGGATCAGCCCCCTTGAGTCTATGGAAGGAGAATTGGGGTGCCTTGACACCAATACGGTCGAGATCGAGCGTGTTGTAGTCTGATCGAATATCCTTGCCCATGATGGCTCGAGTTGCCTTCTCGATGAAGTTGTAGCCACTGACCTTCGAGACGAAGGGAAAACTCCTCGATGCCCGGAGGTTACACTCAATCACCTTGATATCATCATTTTTCGCGAGGAACTGGATATTGAATGGTCCTGTGATGCCGAGTTCACGGACGATTTTCTTGGCAATTTTCTTGGTCTTGTAGACCGTCTCGATATGGAGCGTCTGTGCTGGGAAGAGAACGGTCGCATCCCCTGAGTGGACTCCTGCATTCTCGATATGCTCAGAGATCGCATAGAGTTCGAGTCGTCCATCCTTGGCAACTCCATCGATCTCGATCTCCTTGGCTCCTATTTCGAACTTCGAAATCACGGTTGGATATTCTTTCGAGATACTTGCCTTCGTGAGAAATTCTTCGAGCTGAAGCCTGTCACTACAGACCCGCATATTCGCACCCGAGAGGACATAGGATGGTCGGATGATCACCGGATAGCCATATTTCTCTCAGAAATCGAGTGCTTCTGCAACGTTCGTGAGCTCATCCCAGATTGGCTGCTCGACGCCGATAGAGTCAAGCAGTGATGAGAATTTGTGTCGATCTTCTGCACGGTCGATATTCGTCGCACTGGTTCCGAGGATAGGTATGCCTACCCCTTCCAGTGCTGTTGCGAGATTATTTGCGATCTGTCACCCCATAGAGATGATGACCCCTATTGGTTGCTCGATGCGAAAAATCTCAAGAATGCTTTCGACGCTGATCTCATCGAAGTAGAGTATATCCGCAGTATCGAAGTCCGTCGAAACGGTCTCAGGGTTGAAGTTCAGAATCACGGTCTCATATCCCATCGATTTCAGAGCTTCAATCGCAGAGACTGAACACCAATCGAATTCTACCGATGAGCCTATACGATAGGATCCAGATCCGATCACGAGTACTTTTTCTTTTCCTGAATGGGGATTCGAAAGTGTATTCGGAATTCCATGATACGTTGTGTAGAGGTAGTTCGTCTCTGACGGGAATTCTCCACCGAGAGTATCGATATGATTCACTGTCGGTCGAATATCATAAGTGGTGCGAAGGGTTCGAATACTGGATTCCTCTTCTTTTCTCATTCTGGCAATTTGTTTGTCTGAGAAGCCACATTTTTTGGCATTCAGGAGAAGTTTCTTTTCTACAGTCTTCGTCTGAGTCAATTCCTGACCAACCTTCACGATATGCGCGATTTTTTCGAGAAAGAATGGATCAATATGTGTTTTCTGATGGAGTTCCTCGATACTCGATCCATGGATAAGGGCTCGGACTATTGCGAACATCCGTTTCGGTGTCGCATAATCAAGATCTCGCTCATCGAAGTCAAAATCCTTCGTATTCCCGATGAGTCCTACTGCTCAGATATCGAGATTGCGAAAAGCTTTCTGAAGCGCTTCTTCGATATTTCTTCCGATTGCCATGACTTCACCAACACTCTTCATCTCGGAGCCGATTTTCTGATCGACCTTTTCGAATTTCTCGAGATCCCACCGAGGGACCTTCACGACAACATAGTCAAGACTCGGTTCGAAAAATGCGGTCGTACACCCAGTCACTCGATTGCGAATCTCCTCAAGTCTATACCCAAGTGCAATCTTGGCTGCGACATAGGCGAGTGGATACCCCGTCACCTTCGAGGCGAGGGCAGAGGATCGGGAGAGTCGAGCATTTACCTCGATTACAGAATATCGCTCTGAGTGCGGATCATAGGCAAATTGGATATTGCATTCTCCGATGATACCGAGGTGTCTGATCGTCTTCAATGCTATATCTCTGAGCTTTTGATGGTCACGGTCGGTGAGGGTCTGGCTCGGTGCGACGACGATACTCTCGCCTGTATGGATTCCCATCGGGTCGATGTTCTCCATATTGCACACCGTGATACACGTATCATGCACATCACGGACAACCTCGTACTCGAGTTCCTTCCATCCCACGAGACTCTCGTCGATGATGACCTGATGGGAATAGGAGAAGGACTTCTCGAGGAGTGCGAGGAGTTCCTCTCGTGTGTGAGCAAATCCACTTCCGAGTCATCCGAGGGCAAAAGCCGCTCGCACGAGAACTGGGTATCCGATCATCTCTGCAACTTTCACTGCTTCGTCGATCGATTCCGCTGTCGCACTTCGAGCATAGACGACACCGATTGCATCAAGGGCTGCATTGAACCGCTTTCTATCTTCAGTGATTCTGATCGTCTCAGTCGGTGTCCCGAGGATGGTGATATTGTATTTCTCGAGGATACCTCGATCCTCGAGCTCGAGTCCACAGTTCAGGGCTGTCTGTCCACCGAATGAGAGCATGAGCGCATCAGGTCGTTCTTTCTCGATCACTTTCTCGACGGATTCTGGGGTGATTGGCACGAGGTAGATCTCATCGGCGAATCCAGGATTGGTCTGGACTGTAGCGATATTGGGATTGATAAGGATGGTACGAATCCCCTCTTCCTTCACCGCCTTGATCGCCTGACTTCCTGAGTAGTCGAATTCTCCCGCTTCACCGATCTTGAGGGCTCCAGAACCGAGGATGAGTATTTTTTTGAACATGGGTTTCGAGAAGTTAGGAGTTGGAAGTGAGAAGTTTGTAGATTTCTATCCTTTGTCATACTGAGGAACGAAGTATCGGCTTTGAAAATTATTGAGCAGATTCTTCATTGCATTCAGAATGACAGGTGCCATTTCTTTTACTAGATGTACTTCTGTATTTACTCATCAAGAGCTAAAGTTTCGCTACAAAATCTTCAAAGAGGTAGCTACTATCATGTGGTCAGGGTGAAGACTCAGGATGGAACTGAACACTGGATGCTTCACGATCAGCGAAGTAGATCCCTTCATTGGTTCCGTCATTGATATTCTTCATCCAGGGAATGATATGCTTCGGAAGTGTGGATTCATCGATCGCAAATGAGTGATTCTGTGAGGTGAGGATACACTTATCGGTACGGAGATCTTTCACAGGTTGATTCTGTCCGCGATGTCCGTAGAGGAGCTTGTAGGTCTTCGCACCACTTGCGAGTGCGAGGAGCTGATTCCCGAGGCATATCCCGAATATTTTTACCTTCGCATCGAGCGCTTTTCTGATCTCATCGATCGTCTCGGTATATCTTGCTGGATCCCCGGGACCATTGGAAACAAATATCCCATCGAACTCGATACTCCCATCCATGAAGGGATAATTCCCTGGCACACGGACGATATCGACACCGAGTGAGAGAAATCGTCGAAGCATATTATTCTTCACACCCATATCGACGACGATGAGAGTTTTATTTTTCTTGTGAGTAGCTGTCGCACTATATCGAATCACTTCTTTCGTCCCCACTGCATAGGCGAGGAGTTCTTCATTGGGATCTTTAAATTCTAGTGTATCGGGAATCGATTCGAGCACGATCTTGCCTGGCATGGCACCATGTTCGCGGATATGTTCTGTGAGTCTACGAGTATCGATCCCCGTGATCGCCGGGATATGCTGTTCCTTCAGGAATGATCCGAGCGATTGCTTCGCTTCGAAGTGATTATAGGATTCACTATACTCCGAGACGATGAGTCCTGAGAGATGGAGTGCATCCGATTCGAAGTAGCTCCGAATTCAGAAAGAATCCCTGACATCAAAATCAGGGATTCCATAATTACCAATAAGTGGATAAGTGAAGACGAGGATCTGTCACTTGTAAGACGGGTCAGTGAGGGTCTCAGTATAGCCGATCATCCCAGTATTGAAGACGACTTCTCCCATGGTATTGCCCTCGTATCCGAAACTGTCTCAGATAAATGTCGTACCATCCTGCAAAAGAAGAGAAGCTCTCATATAGTGGTGTGAGTTATCGATTCACCACAATATATGGATACTGATTTTTCTGTCAAACAAAAAGTGAGAATTCTGTCAATGAACTATTTGTAGATATCAC
>JANPGO010000005.1:0-5239 GCA_031423995.1 Candidatus Altimarinota bacterium
GTAGCCAATGAGAGAAAGCTTCATGTAAAACTCATAGTAACAAGATTAGAAAGCTAAAAGTTGTACTTACATTATATGAAAAAAGAGTGCATTTACACTCTTTTTTTGAAGATTTTATTGGTATTTTTCCGTGTTTCCTTAATATATATAACCATATTTTTATATTTTTTCTTGACAAGTTTTTTATGATTGTATACTAATTTCGAGTTAACATATTTATTTATAGATCATGAATAATCATAGTCCTGATTGAAAATTGAATGCACGTGAGAAACTTCGAGCATGATGGGAAAGATCTAATTGAACATATCCTGGGGTAAGGCTTTCAGATATTGTTACGGAACGATCTCGACTTCTGCTGAGCCAAGAATCTTTTGGACTAACTCCTGAAGAAATAAACTCAATCCGAATTGATATTATTTCTGGAAGACCTATTAACCCTACTCCTGCATATTTGAAACTTTTTCATACATTAAATATTTCTGAAGTAAAAAACCCGTTATGAGTTAGTAATTTTGAAGAGAATACACCTCAATTTACAAGAGTATTTGATAAACATAACACTCAATATATTCGCCTGAATCATTCTGGTGCTATCAAGATTATAGAAGGATTATCGAAATTATTTTGAAGAGCCCTCAGATTCTCTACCGTTGAAGAAACTCATTCAAAAATAGCTGAGCATAAGTACTATTGCTGATCTACATTTTCTAATACTGATGAGAATTGGGGCATTGGAGTTATTGGGTATGCATGGGTGACTTCTCACTGACAAAATCAGCCTTGGAATCAAGCCTTGGTTGCCTGAATTAAGAAAAATGGAGATACATTTAGTGGTGTAGCTTATTTTGAAAAAACTCATTCTGTAATCCCTACTTTTATATAAGAGATTTCGATAATATTGACATCCTACGAAAATTTTCTATACTCCCGCCGACCAATGCCGTTCAAATCATTCGTCGAAGTCCTCCGCAAGGAGGATTTTTTTGACAGGATTTTTTTGACTTTTCATTGTTTCTCGATATATTCCTTCCATGACTCGCAACCAGATGATCATCACGAAGAAGATTTCCTCTCCACTCGGATAGGTCCTTTGTCGTGATATCTTCTCACTATTTAGACCTCTCCGAGCAATCGGGGAGGTTTTTATAAGCTCCTTTGCAAAGGAGCTCCCGCAAAGTGGGTGAGGATTTTGCTCAATAACTTTTTCCCATGTTCCACTTCTCTACCATTATCATCACGAAGAAGATGCTCCTCTATGAGCGGAATTTTTTGTGATGATATATACTTCATCAGAAATCAATCCGCTCTCGACAGGGCGGATTTTTTCTTAGTCGAATCTTCGGGACACGGTACAGAATGATCATTTTCGAGATTCGACGATTATTACTGAATCTATTTAATACTTATTAATTTTTCATTTTATGATGGCAACAACACCCCGATGAATGCGGGACCAAATCCTTGCAGTTGAATGATCTCAAGAATTTCGAAAATGAAACGTCGTACTTATGGATTGAGTTCGACTCATCGTCATGGCTCGGCTCCAGGCAGACCATGAAAATCCTGTAACATATAGCGTCTGTCGGATTGCTGATTTTCTCGGTACACGATTCTGAATAAGTCTCACTGTTGCAACTCTTATAGCTCCAGAATCGCTAACACCAGAAGAACAACAACGGGCAAAATCATTTACCTAAAGTATTTGTCTTTTCCCATCTTTTCCTTAGACTTTTTCTCATAATCCTTCACTTTATGGATACCCTCCGATTCCTGACCCCAGAACAGATCGAGCATATCCGAGCACACTATACGACTCCTGTATTCATCTACTCGGAGAGGATTCTTAGAGAACAGGCACAGAAGGTGGTGAACTTTCCTCATCATTTCGGACTCACCCCTCGCTATGCGATGAAGACGAGCTCGAATATGAATCTGTTGCGGATTTTTTCGAGTGAAGGACTCCATATCGATGCATCGAGTGAATATGAGGTCTATCGTGCGGTCAATGCGGGGATTCCTCCGAATCATATCCAGCTAACCGGTCAGGAGATGCCGAGAGATCTGAGAAAAATCGTCGAGATGGGAGTTGAATTCAATGCGACCAGCCTCCATCAGCTCGAGACCTATGGGAAACTCTTTCCATGAACCGAGGCATCAATCCGTATCAATCCTGGTATGGGCTCATGAGGAACCAATCGGACCAATGTCGGCTGACCTGCTTCGAGCTTTGGTATCTGGCATGAGTACCTCGACGAAGCAAAAAGTATCGCAGAGAAATACTCACTCACGATCACCAAGCTCCATACACATATCGGATCTGGATCAGATCCTGAGGTCTGGAAAACAGTCGCAGGACTCGTGCTCAGGGTCGTGGAAAAGCTCCCTCATGTTACTATTGTCTCACTTGGATGAGGATTCAAGGTCGCTCGCATGGACTATGAGAAAACGGCACACCTTGAGGAAATCGGGAATCATGTGAAGTGACTCTTTCTCGAATTCGCAGAGAAAACAAGACGCAAGCTCCACCTCGAGGTCGAGCCGGGAACCTTCCTCGCCGCCAACAGTGCCTCTCTCATCACTGAAGTGATCGATATCGTCGATACGGGTGAGGATGGGTACAACTTCATCAAGGTGAATGCGTGAATGACCGAAGTGACTCGCCCATGTCTCTATGGAGCCCAGCATCCAATTATTGTAATTCCGAACATGCAAAATCCAGAAGATTCTCAAAAACAAGGAGTTCGAGGCAGAGAGATTTTTTCAAAAGGAGTTTACTCATCGGTAGATGACTGAGAAAATAATCTCTCTAACAAAGAAAATTGTAGTTTTTCAGAATCTTCCTATATCGTCGTCGGACATAATTGCGAAAGTGGTGACATCTTCACTCCCGCGCCTGGAGATCCCGAGTGACTCCTCCCTCGTACCCTTATGGAAGCTCATATCTGAGATAGTCTCGTGATCGAATCGGTTTGATCCTATTGCGCGAGTATGAATACGCATGGATACAATAGCTTCCCTGAAGCCGGAGAACTCCTCCTTCGAGAAGATGGAGCCATCGTCGAGATCCGCAAGCGAGCTGAATCTGCAGAACTCTGGAGAAATGAAATACCCGTCGTATAATCATCAATATGCCCCCATTCTACTATCGTATCATTCGCGCACTGAATCGGTATACCACCTTCACTCCCGAATTCCAGAAGAAGGTATCACGAGAGGAGTTTATCCGATCAGCTAAGGCATACCTCGGATATCCCTATATCCTCTGAGGGGATGGATCGACTCGTGAGGGTGGCATCGACTGCTCACACCTCATAGCACGAGCGCTCATCGATACAGGTGCGATGCATCCTGCATTCTATCGAACCGCTCGACACCTCAGAAATCTCACGACTCCTCTCGAGCCGTGAGTTGAGATTCTCGCCTGAGACCTCCTCTTTCTCTGGGATGACACGGGCAATATCGGACATGTTGCTATCATCCTTGATAGACTCGTGGAACACTCCGTCACAATCCTCGATGCCTCTGGTCCTTCGACGGGTATCTGGTCGACGACCATCCGAGAGATCCACTTAGGAAATGGGCGATTCTCTATTGGTACTCCATCATTTCTTATCTAGAATTTACTCTTTCTTGCTAAACTCATTCCGAAATACACATACAAAACTCAAGTACTTCTATGATTCTGTTCTCGAAAGCATTGATCGAATCTTGACTTTATATTTCGAATCTGTACCATTCACCAAATTTTTTATCCTATGTATAATATCTGAATTGTCTGAGCCACTTGAGCTGTCTGAGTTGAGATGATCCGTTGCCTCGAAGATTTCCAGATCCCAATAAGTGAGCTTCGACTTGCAGCCTCACCGAAGTCTGCAGGGAAAAAAATAGAGACCTATCTCTGATCTCTCACCATCAAAAATATTGACGAGGACTTTTTCGAGGGGCTTGATTTCGCACTCTTCTCTGCTGGGGGTGATATCTCACGAGAGTGGATTCCTCGAGCTGTCAGTGCATGAGTCCGTGTGATCGATAACTCATCTGCCTTCCGCTATGAGGAGAGTGTCCCCCTCGTCATACCAGCCATCAATAGTCACGCAATTGGTGATGCGATGATCATCGCGAATCCGAACTGTACGACCGCGATCGCCCTCATGGCAGTGAATCCGATCTATCGAAAATATGGGATCAAGAAGATGATCATCTCGACCTATCAGGCGACGAGTGGCGCAGGAGCAAAGGGAATGCATGAACTCCTCGAAAACACTAAAAGACACTTCTCGGGTGAAGCACCACAGATAGAGACTTTTGTCGAGAATATCGCCTTCAATGTGATCCCGCACATCGATAAATTCCAAGAAAATGGCTATACGAAAGAGGAGATGAAAGTCGTCTGGGAAAGTCGGAAAATACTCGAAAGTACGGACCTCCAGATTAGCTGTACTGCTGTGCGCATCCCGACGCTTCGAGCTCACAGTGAATCGATCATCCTCGAGACCGAGATGCCTATCGACATCGAGGAAGTTCGTTCACTGCTTGCATCTGCCCCATGAGTCAACCTCGTCGACGATCCAGTGAATCATCGCTACCCGATGCCGATGAACGCTATGGGACACTATGATGTCGAGGTTGGACGTATCCGCAAGAATCTCATATTTGGTGATCATGGTATCGAATTTTTCGTCTCTGGGGATCAACTCTTACGTGGAGCAGCGCTCAATGCGGTCGAGATCCTAGAAGCTATTGTAAAAAAATAGATATCCCTGTAATCTGAAAAACTCTGGAAACACTGAATCTATCACATTATACCCAGTATTCATCATCTCTCATATGCATGTCAGAATAGAAAAAATCGGTGGAGAAAATAGTGCCGCTCTCAGAGAAACCGTACGACTCATAGAACAAAATCAGAAAAATCATATTGCGTGTATTTATGTCTTTTCCGCATTTCGTACCAGCACCTACAATACTACGACGGAGCTTCTCCGCGTCATAGAGCACTGTCGAATGGGTGATCAGGCTCAGGCAAAAAATACGCTTGATACGATTCGAGACTTTTACCGCGATACCATTGCAGAAAATGGATATCTCGATGATCGTCGCGAAGTACTCCTTGAGAACCTTTTCGACTCATATCAGGAACGACTCGATACATACGTCCAGTGAGCATCGATTCTTCCAGAAGAAACGAATGATTATATGATAGATGGGATCTCGTTCCTCGGTGCAGGGGAAATCA
>JANPGO010000006.1:0-1538 GCA_031423995.1 Candidatus Altimarinota bacterium
GGAATTCGAGAAGTTCAGTATTTGCTTCCCCATCTTCGGGAACAGCCTTGAGTCGGATCTTCAGCGTTCCATCAGTCATCTGTCAGACATATTCTGTCCGACGAGCTCGAGGGATGACTTTCAGGGTGAGCTTATTCGGCCGCAATTCGAGGGGTGCTTGCCAAGATGAAGAGGATGACGATGAGGGGTGCGATGACGATGACATTGAGTGAGAAAAAAAGAAGTGAGAGTATAACGACCTGTCGGGCAGTACTGTCGAGAGTCCCCCATCGCTTGAAGAAGCGTACGCCAAGTCCGATCATGAGGAGTATACCGTAACTGTAGAGGAAATCGATAACGACATTGTGTGAGGAGTCGATCGCCATATCCGATGGGAAGTAGGCATTGATACGATCAGATCGATGCGTGGAAAAAGTCTGGATGATACTATCTGGACCTGTACCGATGAGGAGACCGACTGGATGTTCGACAGCGAGTTTCATCGTCTCGACCATGAGGACACCACGGCTCTCGAGGGAGAGGAATTTGGTATGAGGAACCAGGGTAATGAGAAAAATGCTAAGAACAATTACTAACCCCATAAATATCGAAATACCATGCTCATACTTTCTTAGAAGAAGAAATATCCCATATCATACTGCGAAAGCGATGCCAGCAAAACTTCCCGTGGTGATCAATGCTATGACGAGGAGTCCGAGCATCACACTCCGCTCAGGCTGGCGAACACGTGAGAGGAGGGGAAGATGGATGAGGAGATATCCCGCAACATAGTTCGGATTTCCGAGTGTGGCGATCGTGCGTCCGAGTTCCCATGAGACACTGCTACTCGTCCCACAGACGAGTCATCAGGATCAGTTCGGCGAGCAAAAAAAGGAAAATCCCAAATATTCGAGGATCGCCACTCCAGCGACAATGATCGCCGAGAAGAGAGAGATAATAATAAGACGATTATGATCTCATTGAGTGAGAATAGAGACAAGAGAGGTGAAGATAATCAGTCCAGCAAAAAAGAAATATCCATGGTGTTTCTCTGCAGATCACCAGAAAAAAAGTGGATCTAAAACACCTCCTCGGATGAATTGAAAGAGTATAGGTAAGAAAAAAAGTGTGAGAACAATAGGGTAATTCTTTTGAAAAAAAGCTACAACTTCCTCAAAGGAGAAGACAACCATTTCTATGAAGGCGGCACAGATTAGAATGAGAAAGAGGTAAACCTTCACTCGTTCGAATGAACTCCCCTCCATAAAAAAAATGCCAAATCGGGAAAGAATATGCGAGAAGAAAATCGGGATGAGCGCAACGATGAGGGAAAGAGAATACATATGTTAGCTTGTAATGGGGAAACATTAAAAAAAAAGTGTCATTTCGAACGAATCCCAAGTACTCGGGAGAAGTCGATAGTCAGTATACCCCTTGTGGGTAGAAATCTCTTACTTCTGATAAAAAACTTATTTCAGTAGAGGAAAGTGTATAGTTTCATACGAGAAATTCAAGAAGAGAATACTTTTTGTATTTTTTCGTACTTTCCCTATATTTCT
>JANPGO010000007.1:0-50037 GCA_031423995.1 Candidatus Altimarinota bacterium
TGGCTCCCCGAATTGGATTCGAACCAATGACCTACCGGTTAACAGCCGGTTGCTCTACCGCTGAGCTATCGGGGAAAGTATGCTATGGCTCCCCGAATAGGATTCGAACCTCATTTCGAGTGAATCATATTCCAGGAACGCGAGCATATTATGAAAGTCGCCACGATTGTCAAAAAAATTTTTCACTTTTTCCCATTTCTCCCTAAGATATGGATGTTTGGTGGAATGGTAGATACTGGTAGTTTGTTTATAGATATCAACTCCTCCTCTCTACACTGCAGATCATCCATTACCATTCCCTACCATTCCCTACCTACTACCTCTCAATCCTTGAACCACCTCAATATCAACATCGACCACTATGAACGACTTGGAGATATCATTCTCTGACCCATTCATACCGTTATCAATGCCGATGAGCGAATCGCACTCGTAGGAAAAAATGGAGTGGGAAAAAGTACGCTCCTGAGGATCATGACAGGCAATATAACGGATGCTGTAGGCAGTATCGAAAATGTCGGAAATATGACCATTGGCTACCTCGAACAGATCCACTTCATGGATGAATCACGTACGGTCAGAGATGAGCTCAGAGATGCTTTCTCCACGCTCAGAAAACTCGAGTCCTCCATACGAGAAGAGGAGAAAAAAATGGAAGAAACAGGGGAATATACTGAATATACAGAACTCATCGAGCAATATGCACTTCTCGGAGGATATACCTATGAGAATGAGATCGAGCGAGTCGCTCGAGGGATCGGCATATTTTCCCTTCTGGGTCGTACACTCCATGATGTTTCCTGAGGTGAGCGGACCAAGATCGCTCTCGCGAAAACACTCCTCGCAAAACCGGAGTTCCTCTTCCTCGATGAACCGACAAACTTCATCGATCTCGAGAGCGTGAAGTGGCTCGAGAAGTACCTCGAAGAGAGCTGGAAGTGAGGCTATGTCATCGTCTCTCACGATCGTGAATTCCTGGATCGAACCTGCAACAAAGTGATCGAGGTACTCGGGGCACAAGGAATAATCATCTATATAGGAGACTATTCATACTCTGTGGAAACGAAGGAACTCGAGCATGCCCGTGCAGTGAAGAAATATGAAGAACAGGAAACCTATATTGATACAGAGAAAACTCTTATCAATCGTTTCCGTGCTGGCTCTCGTGCAGGATTCGCCAAGAGTCGAGAACGAGCTCTCGAAAAAGTAGAACGCATCGAAAAGCCGGTAAGTGAACAAACTATCGAATTCCGATTTGATACGCCGAAAGATCGCGTGAATGAGACAATACTGCGAATTGAGGATGGATTTGTCGGACGAAAAGAACCGCTCTTCTATATCCGTGAGGCGGTACTCGCCGCTCGTGAGCGAATCTGAATCATCGGTGAAAATGGGGTGGGAAAAAGCACCTTCCTCAAAACCATACTCTGAAGTCTTTCTGAGTGATCTCTCACTCCAGAGAAAAGCAATGAGACAACAGGAAAAATAAAGCTCCTCGAGGGAACACTCCATATCGCACCATGAGTGGTAGTCGGATACTACAGTCAGATGCATGAGTCTCTCAATACCACTGAGAGTATTCTCGAGAATTTCCATAGTCACGGACTTCCCTACTCTCCAGAACGGATCGGATGAATCCTTCTCAGATATGGCTTCGCGTATCATGACTCGTCCAAGATCGTCTGAAAACTCTCATGAGGAGAACGTTCACGACTCCTTTTCTCCATGATTGCTGAACGACCATACCATCTCCTCATCCTCGATGAACCCACCAATCACCTCGACTCCGATGCACGAGAATCACTCGAACAAGCGCTCTCACTCTATACAGGTACACTCCTCTTCATCTCCCATGATCGATACTTCGTGAACAAGATGGCAGAGAAGCTCTGGATCATCGAGGACGGCGAACTCATGCTCTCCTATGGCAACTATGATGACTATGAATACAAGCGTGAACATGGGATCTCACTCGATATGTCACTCTTCACCGCGGAGGGAGAACTCGATCTCGTTCTCGAAGAAAAACTCGGTATCAAAGAAGCGAGGAGAATCAAGGAAAAATATGCGAGAAAGAGGAAATAACTCTCATGGAAAAATGAGAACTATAATGAAACATTATCCAATTATAGTATATTTGAGAACTGAAATTCCCCATCACATGCTGTTTGAAAGAAACCCCTTAATTAAGGGGTTTCTTTCAGCTAGGAAAAGATCATCTATTGCATCCATTTACATATATAGGTCATAGAGACAGCATTTGATGATGTAGTATTACAAGTGATACTACTTGCGGTACCATTCGCTCGACAATAGAGGGCTGTACTTGCTGGTACTGTGAATGCTGCAGAGCCATTACAACTGAGTGCTACCGATGTACTCGCAGGAACTCCTGTACAGGTCATAACAGCTGGTGTTGCATTACTGACTGTTGTAGCAGCTGTTGTACAAACTCAAGCTGCACTTATCTGAGTACCTGCTGTTCCTAGCTTGAATGTCCCATTCACTTCGAGCTGAGAGCTTGGAACAGAGGTCCCACCGATATTTACATTTCCTCCGTATGGATTCATATAGAACGATCAAGCGGTGGTTGCATTGGACTTCGCTTGCATAGAGTCATTATCGAACATGATATTCGTCGAGGCATACGAACCAAGTCAGAGGTAGGCTCCCGTTGTTGTCAGTGCAGTAATGGTAGGAAATGTACTCCCTGAGAGTGTCACCATACTCGATGGCTTCGTCGTACCAAAACCTATCATACCACCACCTGAGATTGCCTGAAGCTGAGAGTTGAATCCAGTATTGATAAAGAAATATTCATTATGATTGGCTGGAACCGTGAGAACTCGTTGCCATGGAGCAGGTGTCTGATACGGAGAATCATTGGTATAGAGTCCTCATCCGACCGCACCATTGAATCGTCCACTTCGAGCAAAGAGAGGGGCATCACCTCGTGCACCGAGAGCGAGCTGATATCCATAGGTCGATCCCTTCGCCGTCATGGTGAAGGAATTTGCTGGACTCGCAGGAACTCCATAGGTATCATTACCACTACAATTATATGGACTTGTTCCATAGGTTCCATTCCATGAACAGACTCCTGATGTTCCGTTCTCTCGGAAAAATGGTCCATTATTCGATGTACTCGATCCATCACTCACGACAAATGATTGTGCTGTCGGAATATCGAAGTATTTATTGTAGTCATAGCTAATCAATCGATTCGCGACATCTGGATCTGGTGTTGGTGGTGAAGATGGATTTCATGCTGTATACACGACGACATCCCCGTTACTTATAGGAACGACATTTCCTGAAGCATCGACTCCGAGTCCAACACTGGCTCCAGTATAGGTCGTAGAAGTATTACTGAGTCGATTCATACGCAATCCTGAGATACCATTGGCTCCACCATCGATATTGAATCGTGCTGTGAGAGCTGCCGACGACCCTGTTCCGATACCGATATTTCCTCCACTTCCATAGATCCAGTTGCCGATATTGAGCTGATTCGATGCTGTATTGCTCGGTACCTGCGCTCCATTCCCGATAGCGATATTGCTCCATCCTGAAGTGATACCACTCCCTGCCATGTACCCGAGAACAGTATTGTTCGAGGCCGTACTCGTCGCTCCATAGAGCGCATTATGTCCGATGGCAACGTTCCCAGTTCCTGTTCCGAGATTGTAGAGAGATTGTCCACCGATAGCCACATTATAGTCGGAGCTCGTCGCGACTCGAAGTGCCTGATACCCGATCGCTGTATTCCAGGTTCCATCATTATCATTGTACATGGCTTCCTTACCGAAGGCTGAGTTATTGAATCCTGAAGTACTCTGGCGGAGTGCCTGATGACCAAATGCTGAGTTGGAATAGCCAGTCGTCATCGTATAGAGTGCCTCGTTCCCGAATGCAGTATCCGCATTTCCTGTCATACCGATTCTCAGAGCCCCTGCACCCATACCGATATTATTGGTACCACGGAAATTCAGATAGTTCACGGACCCTGACCAGATTTCGAAGATACTGGTTGCACCTGTATTTCAGATAGCAACATTCGCACCATTATCATAGAGGAGTGAGTTCATGAGACCATTTCCACCTGCACCGAACTTCGTTATATAGTTCGCTGTACCCCCTGTAATTCCTGATGCCGTCGTCGTTCCTGAGAATCCGACTTGCCAGCTCGCAACTCCACTCGCATCTGAGACAAGGAGTTTTCCGAGCCCCTGGGTTCCATTGATGAGCTGAATCGTACCACCAGACACGGTGAGGAGTTGTCCTGGAGCAGAGGTACCAATACCAACATTGGCTCCTGTACCGAGAATGACAGAGTTCGAAACAGAAGCGATAGTATTTGCACCGATAGCAGATGTATTATAGAGTCCATCATAGAGGATTCCTGCATTGGTACCAAGTGCTGTATTATTATATCCCGAGAGATTCCCGAGTAGTGTACCACTCCCTATAGCGACATTTCCATATCATGATGTATTGAATCCAAGAGCTGTCGACCCGAGTGCAACATTATAATTTCCTGATGTATTCAAGAAGAGTGAGCCGTATCCATTAGCAGTATTATAACTTCCAGTGAGGTTACTTTGTAATGCATTGTTTCCATTCGCGGTATTATAGCTTCCTGTAGTATTTCCAACAAGAGTACCTACACCGATAGCAGTATTATTATTTCCTGTAGTATTCGCGAGCAATGCACCAGCACCTATTGCAGAGTTTAGAAAGCCTGTGGTATTATTTTGCAGATTCGATGCTCCGATAGAGGTATTATAGAATCATGTAGTATTCGAAAGGAGCGAACCTGATCACACTGCTATATTAAAATATCCGGTCGTATTCGAGTAGAGCGCACGATATCCGAAAGCAGCATTTCCATTTCCTGTCGTACTGAATTTGAGTGCCTGATATCCGATGGCAGTTTGATAGTCGACACCTGTGGCGGTATAGAGCGCTTCATACCCCATAGCAACATTTCCTAGACCTATCTGATTCTGATTCAGTGATCTCGCTCCGTATGATGTATTATATGAAGCTGTTAGGTTATTATTCTGACTCGTGTATCCAACTGCAGTATTGGCAGCTCCTGTAGTGATCTGAGTCAATACTCCTCATCCTACTGAGGTATTCTGCGATCATGATGTGAGTGAATTGAGTCCATTGTGTCAGACTGCAGTATTCGCATTTCCTGTAGTTATGCTTCCTAGAGTCAGCATACCAATAGCAGTGTTGAATCCAACTGCACCACTTCATCTTCCTATGGTCAATCCGTTGATCACCGCATCCCCGCCACTGAGGAAGAGGAGCGCCCCTGTCGATGAAGTTGTAGAGAGAATACGGAGTTTCTCAGTATTATTTGTCATCATGATGAGCGGTTGAGCATTGATCGATCCGATATAGTCATTCGATCCTACCGTGTTTCCTGAGAGAGACCAGTAGGTTCCTGAGAGTGCTGAACTCGTTGATTGCCATGAGCCAATACCCGAAGCATCTGAGACGAGGAATTTCCCAACTCACTGTGTCCCGTCGATGATCTGGATTGTTCCACCTGAGACGGTGAGTTTCTGTCCTGGAGCAGAGGTTCCGATACCGATATTTCCACCACTTCCGTAGATCCAGTTTCCGATATTGAGCTGATTGGATCCGGTAGATGATGCCACTTGGGCGAAGTATCCGATGGCGATATTCGATGAACCAGTAGTGATAGAGTATCCTGCAGAATGACCAAGTGCGGTATTGAAGTTTCCCGTGGTATTGGAGATGAGAGAGTACATGCCATTGGCAGTGTTTTGGTATCCTGTGGTGTTGGAGTAGAGAGCCTGAACGCCATTAGCTGTATTTTGTGCTCCAGTGGTGTTGGAGTAGAGGGCATTGACTCCATCGGAGGTGTTGTTGACTCCGGTGGTGTTGGAGTAGAGAGCATTCACTCCATTCGCGGTATTCGATGTTCCCGTGCTGTTGGAGAAGAGAGCCCAGACTCCATTCGCGGTATTGGAGTTTCCCGTGGTGTTGGAGGAGAGAGCATTATGACCATTCGCGGTATTGGAGTTTCCCTTGGTGTTGGAGGAGAGAGCAGAGCGTCCATTGGCGGTGTTCTGGGCTCCCGTGGTGTTGGAGGAGAGAGCAGAGTTTCCATTCGCGGTATTGGAGAATCCAGTAGTATTCGAGTAGAGTGCCTGGTATCCAAATGCTGAATTCGCAACTCCTGTCGTACTGAATTTGAGCGCCTGGTATCCTACAGCAGTCTGAAAGTCGACACCCGTTGATGAATAGAGAGCCTCGGTACCCAGGGCGACATTTCACGATCCAGTGACATTTGTTCGAAGTGCAGTGTATCCATTTGCGGTATTATTGGATCCTGTGATATTATTAAAAAGGGCATCTCATCCATTCGCGGTGTTGTAGTCTCCTGTCGTACTGAACCAAAGTGTGTGATATCCATTCGCGGTATTCCAGTTTCCTGCAGTATTAGCAGGGAGCGACCAGGCTCAATTCGCGGTGTTGTAGTATCATGTAGTATTCGAAAGAAGTGAGTACAAACCATTGGCAGTATTAAAGCCTCCTGTCGTATTGGAAAAGAGTGCTTTATATCCGTTCGCGGTATTCCAGTTTCCTGCAGTATTAGAAGAGAGAGCTTGGTAACCCAGAGCGGTATTCGTTGCAAGTTGCCCACTTCCCATACCTACAGTGATACCATTTATCACCGCATCTCCCCCGTTCATGAAGAAGAGAGCTCCTGTCGATGAAACCGCAGAGAGGATTCGCATCTTCTCTATTCCATTCGTCTTCATGACGAGATCCTGTCAGTCAGTGGTTCCGAGATAGTTGGTTCCTGCAGTCGTTCCAGCATTTCCTGTCGTACTCCAGTTATTGACCGATGTCGGAACAACTTGCCAGGTCGCGAGACCGAGAGCATCGGAGGTGAGGACCTTGTTCACTCATGGAGTTCCACCCTTGATCGTCACTTGACCAGAGAGATAGAGATTGTTCCATGACTGAGTCGTATTGTTACCGATATCACGGTACGCAAGTGGAGCCGCGAGATCAGGAAGGAGGGATCCTGAGATCGTCACATTGTTCACGGTACGATTCACGAAGGTATCCGATATCACCTTCCCCTGTACTGTAATATCACCTGTCACGAGTGCCGAACCAGAGACAGTCAGCTTTTGGCTTGGAGAAGAAGTACCAATACCGATATTTCCAGTAGAAAGTGTTGTATTCGCACCATCTACACTGGTACCAAAGATGAGATTTCCGATATTGAGCGTATTGTTGCTCGTCGGCGTCGGTGTATCGATATCATACCCGAGGACGATGTTATTGTTTCCTGTTGTGATCGACTCAGCTGCCTTGTATCCGAGAAATATATTGTTAGAATAATCCGTTGCACTAATACCAGCACCAGCAGAGTTTCCGAGAGCAACATTATTCGATCCCGAGCGATTACTCGTAAGTGCTGATACTCAGAGTCAGACGTTATCACTTCCTGTTGTATTACTCGCCAGACCAGCTATAGATATGTTATTGTTTCCCCATGTATTCTGCTGTAGAGCAGCGGCTCCAAGGGCAACATTATTCGATCATCAGCGATTTGCCCAGAGAGTGAACCATCCGAGAGTTGTATTCGTCGTACCTGTACCATTCGCTGCATTTGAATTTGGTCACACGATCGTTGATCCTGCTGTTGCCGATGGGATTCCTGCACCTATCATCAAGCTCGATGAATCTCCACCGAATTTTACCCCGTTCACGAGGATATATCCACCCGTGATCGTGAGTACCTGAGAGGAGCTCGCGAGCCTCATACGTTCGACTCCATTTGTCTTGAATACTACATCTTGTGCATTATTGCTTCCGATATAGTCATTCACACCGACCGTGTTCCCTGAGAGAGACCAGTAAGTTCCAGAGAGTGATGCAGTGGTCGACTGCCATGAGGCAACCCCAGCAGCATCTGAGACGAGGAATTTCCCGGCTCACTGAGTCCCATCGATGATCTGGATGGTACCACCCGAGACGGTAAGTTTTTGCCCGGGAACTGTGGCTCCGATACCGATATTTCCTCCACTTCCATAGATCCAGTTGCCGATGTTGAGCTGATTGGATAGAGTTGTCGATGGGAGATTCGTATTTGCTCAGAGGGCAATATTGTTTGATCCTGTTGTTATATTGTATGCAGCACCACTTCCGATCGCTGTATTGTTATTTCCTGTCGTATTCGAGTAGAGTGAATTGTATCCAAATGCAGCATTTCCAAATCCTGTAGTACTCTTGTTCAATGCTTGGTATCCCACTGCCGTTTGATAATCAGAACCAGTCTGTGTATAGAGTGAGTAGCCACCGAGAGCGACATTTCCAGATCACGTCTTATTAGCTAGAAGAGCTGAGTCTCCCATTGCAGTATTAAATCATCCGGTAGTATTTCGACCAAGTGAGTCAATACCAACAGCGGTATTATTCGATCAGCTCGTATTCGCCAAAAGAGCCTGCATACCGATTGCGGTATTATACCATCCAGTGGTATTTTGCTGAAGTGCAGTTGCACCATTTGCGGTATTATATCTTCCTGTAGTATTTCCGAGGAGGGCAGTATCACCAATTGCAGTATTCCAAACTCCTGTCGTATTACGGTTAAGTGTGTAGTAGCCGATTGCGGTATTCTTTCAGAAAGCTGTATCTGTATTTGATGCGAGTGTCTGGTATCCGATGGCGGTATTATTTACTAATTGTCAGCTTCCTCGTCATACTGTAAAGCCGTTGATCACAGCATCCCCACCACTGAGATAGAGAAGAGCTCATGTCGATGAAGTTGCCGAGAGGATTCTTGCTTTCTCCACTCCGTTTGTTTTGAATACCAGATCCTGTCAGTCAGTGGTACCGACGAAGTTCGTCCCTGCAGACGTCCCACTATTCCCTACGATATTCCATGAGTTTGGAGAAGCAGGAACTATCTGCCAGCTTGCAATACCACTGGCATCTGAGGTGAGAACTTTATTCACTCACTGAGTCCCGTCGATGATCTGGATCGTTCCTCATGATACAGTGAGTTTCTGTCATGGTACAGTCGCTCAGATACCGATATTCCCAGCACTTCCATAGATCCAGTTACCGATATTGAGCTGATTCGATGCGGTTCATGAAGGGACTTGAGCATCATATCCGATCGCTATATTACTCGATCCTGTAGTGATACCAGAGCCAGCTCGGTAACCAATACCGAGGTTCTGAGTACCCGTCGTACTATTTCTGAGTGCCTGGTATCAGATAGCAGTCTGGAAGCTGACACCTGTAGCGCTATAGAGAGCTTCATTTCCTACTGCAACATTGCCAGAGCCAATAGTATTGGAGTAGAGGGCAACGAATCCATTCGCAGTATTGTTCGATCCTATGGTATTGAGTCCAAGTGACCATCAACCATTCGCAGTATTATTCATTCAGTTGGTATTTTGCTGAAGTGCGATCGCTCCGTTCGCAGTATTCCAGTTTCAGGATGTATTGAATTGAAGCGTACTCGAACCAAGAGCTGTATTAAATGATCCTGTGCTATTCCCTTCGAGTGCAGAGAGTCAGATTGCAGTATTCAAGTTACCACTCGTATTGAGCCTGAGACTAGAGCCTCATATTGCAGTATTAAATATTCATGTAGTATTGGTACTGAGAGCAATATTCCCAAGAACAGTATTTGAGGCAGATTGCCCACCTCCCATACCTACAGTCATTCCATTGATCACGGCATCTCCAGCATTCACGAAGAGAAGTGCTCCTGTTGATGAAGTCGCAGAGAGGAGACGCATCTTCTCAATTCCATTCGTCTTGAAGACGAGAGCCTGGGCATCGGTTGTCCCGACGAAGTGGGTACCAGGACTCGTTCAGGCATTTCCGAGTACGAGCCATGCGTTCGAGGCAGCAGATGCAGGTTGCCAACTCGCGACACCATTTGCATCAGAAATGAGGATTTTATTGAGTCATTGACTACCGTCGATGATCTGGATCGTACCACCTGAGATCGTGAGCTTTGCTCCAGGAGTCATCGTCCCGATACCGACAGAGCCACTCGCCATACCAGTGGTTCCCATACCAGAACCATAGATGACGTTTCCGAGAGAGAACTGATTGTCTTGATTCGTATTCCCGACTGCAGAGCTCCCGAGATAGATGTTATTATTCCCTGTATTCATACCAGTTCCTGCAGCGGTACCAAGGGCGACATTATAGTTTCATTGCATATTGTAGCCTGCTGATTGTCATCCGATAGCTACATTATTGAATCCGCTCATACTCTGCCCTGCACCACTTCCACCGAGAGTCGTATTGTAGTATCCATTCGCTCAGATTCCAGCAGAGTAACCTCAGACGAAGGAGTTGTAGGTTCATGAACTACTGACTCATACAGCATATCCACCGAGTGCGGTATTTTGTTGTCAATTCATATTCCATCAAGCAAAATATCAACCGAGAGCGAGATTCTGATATCCTTTCATAAACACTCATACTTCATATCCTCAGATTGCAGTATTCAGTGTGCCTGACATCAAGAATCCTGGCCATCATCATCAGATAGCTACATTCTCATATCCATTCATGAACCATCATGCATAGGCTCAACCGAATGTTGCGTTATAGTTTCATAACATTTGATAACCTGGACTAAATCATCCTATTCCAGTCTGGTTGGTTCATGTCGTCTGAAATCATGCACCATTTCACAAGAAGATACTATTCGTAAACGTTCATGTATATGCACCTACTCATGTGATATTTCCATTCGTATTGAATCTCAGCCTCTCAACTCCATTCGTCTTGAGCACCAAATCATTAGCATTATTCGATCCGATGAAGTCATTGACCCCCACAGTATTTCCTGAGAGTGACCAGTAGGTTCATGAGAGAGCTGCACTCGTTGATTGCCATGTACCAATACCTGAGGCATCTGAGACGAGGAATTTCCCCGCTCATTGAGTTCCATCGGTGATCTGGAGCGAGCCCGAGACCGTGAGTTTCGAGGTCGGTGAGGAGGTGCCAATACCGATATTTCCTGTGGAGATGGTGGTATTGGTTCCATTGATACTCGTACCGAAGATGAGGTTTCCGATATTAAGTGTATTCGAGCTCGTTGGTGTCGGCGTATCGATATCATATCCGAGGACGATGTTATTCGCACCCGTCGTGAGAGCATCTCCTGCCTGATATCCGAGGAGAACATTATTCGAGGAGGTGAGGACATATCCAGCTCGATGTCAGAAGACACTATTATTCGAGCCCGCTGAACTGAACTTCATAGACTGTGTTCAGACAGAAGTATTATATGAACTCGCTGTATTTGTCTGTTGACTCGAGAATCAGACTGCGGTATTATAATTTCCATTGATAAGATAGGTCATCACTCCTCATCCGAGAGAAGTATTATAACTTCCTGTGGTGACACAACAGAGACCATTATGACCGACAGCAGTATTCGCATTTCCTGTCGTGATAGAGTCAAGAGTAAATGCTCAAAGTGCCGTATTAAACGCTACAGCGCTACTTCATCTCCCGACTCGCATATCTCCGATGAGGAGATCTCCGCCAGTAAAAGCAATAACTTGTCCACTTGCATTCATCGTGGAGAGGATTCGCATTTTTTCTGTATTATTCGTCTTCAGTACGAGATCCTGGGCATTGATCGATCCGAGGAAGTCATTTGTACCTATAGTATTTCCCGAGAGTGACCAGTAGGTTCCTGAGAGGGTTGCGCTCGTCGTCTGCCAACTCGCGAGTCCTCCTGCATCGGAGACGAGGAATTTCCCGAGTCCTGGAGTACCTCAGGTGATCATGATCTGACCATTCACCTGGAGTTTCCCTGAACTTGCAGATGGCGTCATACCGATTCCGATATTTCATCCTGCATTGTAGAGGTTAGCACTCCCTGTCCAGGTTGTCCCATTGTGGTAGATTGTATATCCAAGCGCACCCGTCATATTGAGTCATGTTGCGGATGGAGTGATACAGATCGGCACTCATGTGGAGGTGAATCCTCGGATCACATCACCATAGATAGGACATCCAGGGAAGATATTATCGAAATAGGTTCGATAGGTTCCCCCGACGATCTCTCAGGCTGGTGCACCAGTTGGGTAGGTGAGTGCCGATGCGAACGAGATGAGCGAGACAGAGAGTATGAGGGAGAGAGCAAGTGCCAAGAAGCGGTGACGCATAGGAGTGAAGTGAGGAATTACTGAATGACAGAATCGAGACCAGGAGGAGGATCAGCAGAGACAGCGCTATTGAAGTCTATTACCATAGACGACTTCTCGAACCTGACATCCGTGAATGGAACGGATTTCTGCGTTGGATCGGTATAGTCATAGGTACGGAAATAGTTGAGATCATACACCTGTGAGAGGAGGGTCGTACAGTTCGAGATGACAACGGGACAGACAGATGGTGTCTGGAGGGCACCCCCGATCGTATTTTTTGAAATAATTCATCACTTGATATATATCTGTTGGGCTGGGATATTCCATGCTCCAGAGGCAATATACGATGTGATCGGATCTGTTGTCACCGTTTTTTCTCAGGAATAGAGCGATCCCTCAGCATAGATAAACGCATAGATTTGATTCACATTCTTCGTGATGATGATATTTCCTCCATTTCCATTCGCATCCTTCAGTGCAATGATCGCTCGCGGATGCGTATCAGTCGGATCACCGATGAGACTCTGGTTCAAGATGATATCTCGACCCTCGATGATGATCGAACGCTTCCCTGTCGGCCAGATCCATCCGAATGAGGTATCATAGTCAAAGGATTGTCCTTTCTGGTAGATGAAGTTTGTACCATTCCCTGATATGAGGTTTGCTGTTGGGATATTTCTCGAGAGCAGTGCGATATTCTTGCGAATCGTATTGAGGATTTCTGATTGTGAGACATTGCTGAAGACATATCAGACATTCTGGTTGGTCATGTTATAGATACGGCTTCCCGCGATATTTCCGATGACTGCGATCTTTCCGATAAAGTTGACACTGACCCCGTCGAAAGTGATACCTGTCTGATCAAGTGCTCCCGAGTCAACAGGAGAAGCAGCATAGGCATAGAAAGGGATATAGCCAAGTGCACTACTGTGACCAAACCCCTCAAGTACTCATCGTGCTGGATTGTAGTAGACACCCGATCCTCCATCGATGAATGATCCTGAGAGTGCTATCCATCCACCATTCTGTGACCAGGCAAACCCTGTTGCTGGACAGACGATACTCGTATCTCGGAAGACTGTATCAGGACAGACGATACGAGCCCTCTCGACACTTCATTCCTGATGATCCAGCCTGACCCAACCGATCTTGCTCACCCAGAAGACTCCTGTGAGGTACCCATCAGTATCGATCATAGCAGCCGAACCACTATAGGATGTGCCGATGTCGAATGTTACCTTTCCAGGATGACCTGCAATCCATATATCATCAGGGGTGAATGAGCCTTTAATACGAAAATACTGTCCTGCACTCATCACGAAGAAGAATGAAAGACTGGATACTAGAAAAATGATGATCGCAAATAGGACTTTACGACTCATAAAAAATGAATACTATTTGTTGAGGAATGGAAAAAAGTGAGCTGAAAAACTGAGACTTCGCTTGATAGTACAGAAAAACAGGGAAAAATCACAAAAAAAAATATTCCACAATTCATTTTTTTATTTATTATATAGATTTATCCAGCGTATGCCTATATTCGAAATTCATATTTTCAGTCTCACACTCGCCCCAACATGGTATTGACTCATGTACGCATTGGGATTTTTTCTCTGTTATGAATATATGAAACGTCAGGCGAGATTGAGAAATGGAGATATTGATACACTGCTCTTCTTTATCTTCCTTGGAGTGATACTCGGGGGGAGATTTGGCTATGTATTTCTCTACAATGCATCATACTACCTTGGGCATATCTGAGAAATACTCATGCCGTGGAAATGAGGAATGAGTTTCCATGGTGGAGCTATTGGAGTCATCATTGCTGTCTTTCTCTTTGCATGGAAACACCGGTATGCTGTTTTCGATATTTCTGATCCTCTTGTCACGATACTCCCTGGAGCACTCGGGCTCGGACGTATAGGAAACCTTATCAATCATGAGCTCCTCGGTTTCTCTGCCTACACTTGACCATTCGGCATAATAGAGGGTGGTGTGAGGCATTTTCCAAGCCCACTTCTTGAGGGATTTTTGGAAGGCATAATTCTCCTCGTTCTAATGTTTCTCTGGAAGAAATATGAAACAAGGTACGAGAGAAAACCCTGATATGCTTCTGCATACTTTCTTCTCTTCTACGGAATATTTCGGATATTTTCAGAGTTTTTTCGCCTTCCTGATGCTCATATAGGGTACCTCTTCGGAACCAATTGGGTCACTCTCGGAATGATCTATAGCCTCCCCATGCTTCTCTGAAGTGGTATTGTCTGGTACTATGCAAGAAAGAGGTGAGCTGAAAGCCGATAGGAATTAGATATAGTTGAGTGAACTGGATGAAAAAAATCAAGAAAGTGCCATCTAGAGGAAAGTATGGATCTTTATTTCATTCTCTACTGTCTTGTTATTCAACGCTCTCTCCTATCTGCTATTCTCTATCTGCTCCTATCTCACTCCCATCATTGCGGATCATGGGAGGAAAAATCCAATACCCGTCATATTCTTGATCTTCACAAAGAGATTCCAGTACGATATTGCCCTATTGACACTCGCAAAATGAGATCGCATAAGACGCTCATACTCGATGATAAAGTCTCGTATATAGACAAAGTACTCGTCCTTCTGAACAGACTTCGTATGCATAGAAAGTTCCATGAGAAAGAGGAAGTCATTCTGGATCTTGGCATTGAGTCCGAGTATGTCATAGAGTGTTCGAAATTCTTGGATCATAGCCTGAGTATGGAGACGTATGATATGATCGAATGACTCTTCTCGATCAATATACGGTCTCATGACTTCGATGAGTGCGGGGATTTTTCCGATCTTTCCGAGAAAGAGATCAATCAGTATTGATTCCTGAACGGCAACATATTTTGAAAGCACGAAAAAGAAGATTGCATAGATACTGAGGAACCCGATAGCAATACTGAGAATGACGATTCCAAAAGAAAACATATCATTACTATAGGAAGAAATTCCTCTTTTTCAAGAAAGTTCTTGAAAAAAGTAAAAGTCTTCGTATTCTGAATTCTGGATAAAATCATTGAGACTTCTCTAAAAATTAGAAAAATCCATACAACAATCATGAAACGATACGATATTCGCCTCTCCCTGATAACATTTACGATTGAAATCGCCGGCATTATTGGACTTTTTTTTGTGAGCTACTTTCTCAGGTCAATCACGGACGGTATCCCATTCGTCCAACTTCGAATACCCTTTATCAGTGAAGCACAATTTATCCCCTTTGTCCTCTATTGAGTACTCTTTTGGTGAGCAATATTTTCCAATGCTCGACTCTATACCTATGTGCCCGACAAGCCAATCATCGAAACACTGAGAGAGACAATTTCTCGAAGTATACTTTGGTTTTTTATCTATATTGGTTTTGTCTATCTCTCGACAGGATTTCTCTTCGAGAAAGAAATACCACGACTCATCATCCTCTATGTCTGGATCTTCTCGACCACTTACTCAGTCATCCTCCGACTTTCACTCGCAGCGATCATGAACCTCTTGTATGAAAGATGAATACTTCCTCGTAAAAAAATCCTCGTCATCGTACCAAAAGAATGAGAATCATATACTCTCCTTCCGCATCCATCGATCGAATATATCTATCAAGATGCGAGTCAGTATGGAGCAATTTTTCGATCTATCAGAGAAAAGTCTGTCGATGCTGTTCTCTCACTCCTCTGAAAAAATGAAACGAAGAAAACCCTAGAAGTCATCAAACTCTGTGAAATCTATGGTATCAGTTACTCGTATCCGAAGATACTCCCATCAGTATTAGAAATTCCAAAACGAGATACAATCATCTGAGGCATTCCAGTCGTAGAGAGTACCTCTGTATCGATCACTCATTGGGAACGTATCATCAAGCGTACTGGGGATATTATTGTTTCAATTTTTTGAATTATCACTCTCTCTCCCCTCTTCTGTATTATTGCACTCATGATACAGTTCGAAGATCCCTCATGACCAATACTCTTCAAAAACCGCCGTGTATGACTCTGAGGAAAAGAATTTTTCCTCTATAAATTCCGTTATATGTACTGGAAATATAGTATCAAGGATGCCTATGGTGTGAAGGAAAATGAAGATAGTGCACTCCAGTATGAAGAACATCTCAAAGAATCCAACGATACTCGTGACTGACCGCTCTACAAGATCACTGATGATCCACGGCGGATGAAGGGAGGAAGAATTCTCGAGAGACTCTCCCTCGATGAACTCCCTCAGCTCTTCAATGTCCTCAGAGGTGATATGTCTCTCGTCTGACCCCGACCGCATCAGCCTCGTGAAGTCAAGGAGTATGAAGAGCATCATTACCAAGTTCTGACTATTAAGCCAGGTATCACTGGGATGGCGCAAGTCTATGGACGAGAGGAAAATACTTTCGAGGAAGAGGTTGGTCTCGATACCTACTATATCGAGCACTATTCCCCGATACTCGATCTCCTCATCCTCATACGTACAGTATTTGTCGTTTTGCAGCGAGCCTTCAGGAGGAAATAAGGAAAAGAGGAAGTCTTTTTTGGAAAATCGAGAAAATTTCGTATTATCGACAGGAATAAAAAATGAAAGATATTCCATCCTGATTCCTATGTATTGATATCTGATACTTTCCCTTGTCCTAAATTCTAAAATCTAAATTCTAAAATCTCACCTTTTATGTCTGATTTTCCAAAACACTATACCCCACAGGATACTGAGAAATCTATGCAAGATCTCTGGGAACGAGAAAAATGCGCTCTTCCTCATGCAAGTACAACAGGGAAAACCTTCTATATCCCGATTCCTCCGCCAAATGTCACAGGCAAGCTCCATATCGGTCATGCACTCATGCTCTCACTCGAGGATATCATGATCCGATACCATCGCATGATCGGGGATGAGACGATATGGATTCCTGGCACGGATCATGCAGGGATATCCACGCAGGCGCGTGTCGAAGATCGTCTGAATAAACAGTGAACGCCGCGAAAACAAATCGGTCGTGAGAAATTCCTCGAAGCATGTAAAGAATGGGTGAGTGAATATGGTGGACATATCCAGTGACAGGTTGCCCGTATGGGTGCATCCGTTGACTGGACTCGTGAACGATATACCTTCGATGACAAGTCGAATGCACTTGTTGAGAAGATATTTATAGACCTCTATAACAAGTGACTCATATACCGTGGTGAGTATATGGTGAACTACTCTCCAGTCCTCGAATCTGTCATCTCTGATATCGAGGTCGAACACAAGGAAGTCGAAGAGAAAATGTATTATATCAACTATTTCGTTGCTGGAAGTGACAAGGAACTCCTCGTTGCTACGACACGTCCAGAGACACTCCTCGCTGATCAGGCAGTAGCGGTACATCCGAAAGATAAACGGTACAAGAAACTCATCGGTCGATCGGTCATACTCCCAATAGTGAATAAGGAAATCCCTATCATTGCTGATGAGATGGTCGATATGGATTTCGGAACTGGTGTTGTGAAGATCACTCCAGCCCACGATCCTGCAGATTTCGAGACAGCAAAAAGACACAATCTCCGAATGGACTATCGTGTGATCGATCGCAACGGTATGATGACCAAGGAAGCAGGAATATTTGCAGGTCTTCTCGCAAGTGGGGAAGGCAGGTCAAATATCGTCGAACTATTGAGAAGCAAGGGAAATCTCGTGAAGGTCGAACCATACACCCATAAGGTTGGTTTCTGTGAACGCAGTAAATGTCGAATAGAGTCGGTCGTCTCAACACAATGGTTCGTCAGCGCCTCTGTCATGGCAGAGAAAGTCATCATAGGATACAAAAAGAAGGACTTCGAAATCATTCCAGAACGATTCAATAAAACATTTGAGGACTGGATCTATAATCTCCGTGATTGGTGTATCTCTCGCCAGCTCTGGTGGGGTCACCAGATACCAGCATATTTCGATACCAATACGGGAGAACTCCTCGGGGTGACGAGTGATCCGAGTGAGATCTATAGGAAGCAATGTGAGAAGTATCATCTTCCTATCAATACTCTGACTCTACAAAGTCTGAAAGCTTCTCAAAAACGAAGAAATTCGGATGAAGTATGACCACCGCAGTGAATCGTATCTGGTAATACGACGAACGAGGAAGCGGAACACTGAATTCGAAGTTCGAGTTTTTCAGAAGCTTTCATGAAGAGGGATGAGGATGTCCTCGATACATGGTTCTCGAGCGCACTCTGGCCATTCTCGGTTCTCGACTGGGACTTTGAGACACCGAGTGAATTTTTCGAGAAATTCTATCCAGCTGATGTTCTTGAGACAGGACACGATATTCTCTTTTTTTGGGTTATTCGTATGTTCCTCATGGGCTATGAATACACCGGACAGTCTCCATTCAAAAAAGTATATCTCCATGGTCTCGTACTCAATGAAGATGGAAAAAAAATGAGTAAAAGCGCTGGAACCGTGATCGATCCTCTTTCGATCATCGATAAATACTCAACAGATGCACTGAGACTCGCCCTTGTTCTCGGGAATACCCCGGGGAATAATCTCAATTTCTCCATCAAAGATGTCGAAGAATATGGATTTTTTCTGAATAAACTCTGGAATATTGTCCGATTTTCCTGGATGAATGTCGGAGATATCAACGAAGATCGTACAGTCATCGAAGAGAGAATCAAGACACATGAGCAACACCTCCTCCCATATGAACGTTGGATCCTTTCTCGACTTTCGAGCATCACCAAGAAGATGACAGCAGGAATGGAGGAATATAGCTTCTCATCGAGTGGACTCGAGCTCCTCGCATTTATCCGTGATGAGTTCGCCGACTTTGCAATCGAGGCATATAAAATAGAAAAAGATATGAGTATTGTTGGGAAAGATGTCATGAAGCTCTGTATTCTCGATATTCTTGGCCTGCTCCATCCATATGCTCCTCACATTACAGAGAAACTGTATGGTTCAGTTACTGGATGACGAATTCTGATGATGAGTACATGGCCGGTCTCAACGATCGATTCAGAGAAGTCGAGTGAGGAGCTCATGACTCGAGTCTTTGATATTGTGAGGATCATTCGCAATATTCGCGCAGAATCAAAGGTACCAGCAGGTGAACTTCGTGATATCATGATCATAACTCCTGAAGTATATCGTAGCGGGATAGAAATAAATGCTCGCATTATTGCTTGACTTGGACGATGAAGTTCTATCGAAGTCGGGAAAAAACCGCCAAAATGATCAGGCTATGCCTATGGGGTTATCCACGGTATAGATATTTATGTCGATGCTCGTATCGATGCATCCAAGATCGAGGAAGAACGAGCACGACTCGAATCACAGATAGAAGAAAAAAGGTTCTATCTAAGAACTCTTTCTACAAAGCTCCAGAATAATGCATTTATTGCCAATGCTCCAGAAAAAATTGTCCGAGTAGAGATGGAGAAAAAAAATCAGGCAGAAACAGAGCTCAAAAAACTCGAAGAGAAATATCATACTCTCACAACGGAGATAGACTAATTAGTCTGCAATTCTGAAAGTATAATCATCTTCAACAAACCGTCACTTCATCGCAGAGAGACATCGGATGATATTATTGTGCCAATTGGCACTCGATGATGCATAGATTGGCCCATCACCATTCCCCCAACGAGAGAGATCGCTCACATGGGTATACTGAATAAGGAACCTATTGTTGAGAGTCTTTCCCATCCAATCGACCCCCTCTTGTGCCGTGGTGAATGAATATGTATCTCCACTGTCCGTATTTCCGATATTTCCGATATTGTAGTCGGTCTTCATATGATTCCCAAGTGTGGTCTCAGCAAGACCGACACACATGAGGAAACTTGGATCAACATGGTATTCGAGTGCCGAATTGACCCACATATTCCAATCCTTGTATTCCTGACTCGCATACGTTGAGAGGAGGTACTTCTGTCGATCTTCTTCTGTGTTTCCCTTGAGCGTGAATTTGACTTCATAGGCACTCAGATCTCTTCCAGTTCAGAAAGACTCAACCATATCCCCGAGGAATTTTTCCTGATAGCGGGATGGAAGACTCGGATATTCAATCTGATTCAACGAGAGAACTCTGAGTGGATCAAGCGCACTGCCATCATGCCATACTTCAAAGTGAAGGTGTGATCCACTCGTCATCGGTCCAGCACCTGGAGTTCCAGGAGCTCCTCCACTTTTTGCGATGAATTGACCCTTCGTGACGAACTGATATGGAAGGACATCAACTTCTGAGAGATGTCCATAGACGGTCACGTATCCATCTGGATGTCTGAGTGCAATGTAGGAATACCCTCATGGTGCAGGAGGAAGAATATAATAGACATATCCATCCAGCGCAGCCGTCACATCACTTCCTTGATCGATCGCGATATCGATGGCATCATGCTGACTTCAGAAAGCCTCATAGTAGTCAGGGTCTCGGAAAAATGTCGTAATCGTTCGTGAGTTCACTGGCCATCGAAGAATATTAGTCGTCCCTGTGAGCACTTGAACTCACTTGAGAGCACGTTCATTTCGATAGTAGGCGAGCATGATCGAACATTTTTGAACATCATGTGCCGTCTTTTTGACAACATTACATCCGTTCTTCTCAAGAAGGACATCGAGTGAGGCATTATACGCCTTCGTTGCATCCTGCCATGCCGTCTCTACAGTCATTTCTGCCTCCTTCTGAGAGTCGATATATTTCTGAAAAAGGTCTTCCTGTCATTTTGTGATGTCAATAAGTTTCTGCCGTTCATTTCCCTGAATAATGAGGTTCGATTTCTGTCTTTCAAGTGTTGTATTGAGGTTTTCAAGATCAGCTATTTCTTCTTTGAGCTTGAGGTTGAGCCGATAATAGTCCTGTATGAGAGCCTTATATTCATCAACGAATTTTTCTCAGAGTTCACTGACGAGAGATTTGTAGGTGATATCCGTGATGATTCCATCGGTCGAGTCAGATGAAAGTACTAATCCTTGAACGATATCAATATCATTATTTTCATCATAGACAAATGCTCACTCTGAATGAATGCTCGCAAGGTATTGAAATATCACACTCCGATTTCTGACAATCTTTCGTTTGAGTTGTAGTGAAGTGATTTGGTATTCTTGGATCTTTGAACGTTTTTCGATGATTGATTGTTCGCTCGTATCAATATTCTCTTGTGTTTTCGCGACTGCATCATCGATGAGCCAGAGAGCCTCTTCGAGTGAATTTCGTTTTTCTGTTGCGAGATTTTTTTTAATACTATAGGTTTCCTGCACTGATTGGAGTTTTCGCTTCAGTCATTCAAGACCATTCATACGGTATTCATTCTGGAGGAGCTCTGTCGAACCAGACTGTCCAAAAGGCAATGTCTCAAAAAGCATTTTATACTCAACATCTTTGAAGTTCTCAAGAACACGAGCAGACGTACCTGGATTGATGGCGAGTACCAGGAGCGGAGTTGCTACTGAAAAGAAGAAGAGGGGAAGAATTATATATTTTGCATTCATATGACTATGCTATCATGTATACGAATTTGAAGCAATAAATCCCATGAAAGAGACAAGGAATTCGACTTGTCGATTTGATGAATCACAGGATTATAGAGTCCTACTTCGTGAATTGGTGAAAAAACTGCTCTTTCTTTCGCATCCACTCATCACTCTGACGACAAAGGAGATGAGAATCCTCGGTATGAGCAATGAATTTTTTGATCCCTTCTTCCAGAAAGATCGTATTCTGACTCCCTTTCACATAGATAATCGTTGGAGTTATCTCACCTTCAGAAAGGAGTTTCTCGATAGATTTGCCCATATCTCGACTCGAGAGCGAATATTCAGTAGGATAATGCTCGGAAAGAAGTGGATAAACATGTTCATGCATAAGTGGTCAAACGAGGAAAAATCGTATATCATGATATGTCCGTACATGTTCGATGATGAATGTTGCAAGGTTCATATGGAGGTTTTTTGCCTCTGTTCCGAGTTCTCGCATATCTCCAAGGAGACAGAAGATTCGATGTGTGGCAGAAAATGGAAGGATCGATTCAATCCCCCGACAGAGTGACTCGTACCCACCGTTGTAACTCCCATCGATGATGACCGATTGTTTTTTGCCCTCAAGAATTGATGATCTTCCTGCCTCTGGGACAAATTTCTTTGAACATTTCTCAATATGAAGCGGATCAATCCCGAGGAGAAAAGCGATTCCGAAAACAGGGAGTACGTTTTCTACCTGATATCATCAGAATGCGGGGAGAGAAATAGAGTAGGTTGTCTCCTTGAGGTGTACCTGGGCATCTACTCAAGAAATTGCCATATGCATATGTGAGGCGTCTATATCAGACATTCCTCCCATACTATAGTAGAGAGCGTCTCGATCGATATATTGTCTCAGTCCTTCATAGACAATAAGTCGCTTCGAATGCTTTGCAAGGAGGAGTTTCGCATTTCTATAGGACTCGAATGTTCAGAATTGTTCGATATGGTTTGGTGCAACCGGCGAGATGATACCAATATCTGGATGCGCGATGGAAAGAAGGAACTCCATCTCACCTGGTCGATCGATTCCATATTCGAGAACCAGATATGGAGGATACGATCGAAATAGTCGACTGACTGCGACGAGAAATACCCACATCCAGAGGAATGGATTTTTTCCACCAGTCCTCACTCCAATAATCGAGAGTGGGAGCCCGAATTCTCCATTATAGTGATACGGTGAGATCATCACTTCTTTCTCCCCGAATTCCTGTTTCAAGAACGTAGCAATATGGGCTGTGATTGTTGTTTTTCCAACTGTCCCTGTCACTCCAATAATAAATGGCTTCTTGATACGGATGAGAGATCGAGCAAAAAAACCGAGAACAAAGAGAAACATAGTGGAAAATACAATCTCGGCAAATAGTAGGAAAATCGAGGAAGAAATCAAGAAAAAAACTTTCCTCGGGTCTCTGATTTTCATTTGCATAAAGAGAAAACTTCTATACAATTTCTTTATATTTTTTCCCATACACCTATGGCTCAAGTGATTCGCAATGATTTTACCTTTACCATTTTGGATGAGATCCAGGCAAAGTATCCAGAACTCGTCGATCTTGTTCTCGGCAGTGAGTCGATAGACAACAATGAGAAACAATACTGGTTCGATATCATGCCTTCTATGACAGATGAGCAGGTAGATAGGCTCTTCAATATTCTCATGACTGAGCGCCGTCAACTCGAGGAGCTCAATATCAAGTATCAGGAAGAGATTAAAACGCTCAATGAGAAACACCTCATCCAGTGGCAGAGTCTCCAATCCCAAAAGGCAAAAGAAAAAGTGCAAGAAGCGGAAAAATCTGATCGTTCAAAACAAGATGCAGATGATGCACTTGGACTCCTTCAGAGTATATAATTATTTCTTCAGAGGACTATTTTGGTCAGATTAACTTTCTGAATAGTATTCAATCACCTCAATACGTTTTTCAATGAGTTCTCACTATTCTTTCGACATCATACGGCACAAGAATCCAGAGAGTAAGGTTCTCATCAGATCACATGTTCTCCATCCGCATAGTGATATCACAATCATCTGTATTATCAGTGCTGAAAGAGAAAATGTTGTGAGCGTCCTCGAAGACCATCTTCTCGAATCAGTCTCATCTACGGGTTGGAATGAGGGTGAAGAAAATGCTGACTTTTCATACGTCACTGAAAAATACAATCATTTTCTTGGAAATCTTGCACAATCAGACCTCATAGGAACAGGAGCACTTTTTGCAACACTTATTCGAGACAGTCTCATGGTCTCCACACTCTGATGAATGTGTGCAATCCTCTGTGAGAAGGATGGTGAGATCAGCATCGTTGCAGAGGAGCGAGATGAAGAAAAAGAATTTCAATCGATCTCGACAGGAACCATCCCTCACAAAGGAAATGTTTTCTTCTGTTCAAAGCCACTCAATGCATTTCTGGGCGATGACTTCTTCGATGAATGCAGTCATATGAAAAGTGAGGTTTTTCGTGAAACGATCGAAGGACTTTTGATACGCGATCATCGAGATAGCCTCGATATCATACGCATTCTTCAGGAACATACCTCTCCTGAAAAGTGAACCTCACATATTACCCGATCAAGAAAAGTGAATCATCAGATCGATATTGCCCGATGATACTTATTTGATATTTTTGAATCGCTTCTCCACAACCGAAAAATTGAGGTATTTTTCGAACGTATTCGTGTCTTCCTTGGAACAAAAAATAGTCAGATACTTATATTTTTTCTCATTACTGGGGCGATTCTCTTTTTTCTCCTAATATCGGTACTTATCAAAGCGCTTTTTCAGGTGTCTAATAGTCCTCAAGTTGATATAAAAAATCAGATTCTTGAAGCGCAGAATCTGATTGAACAGAGTCAAAAACTGACTTCAAACTCAGAAGCTTTCAATCAGAACATTCATACCGCTGAGAATATCCTCTTCAAGATTCGTGATAAGCAAGAGTACATGAAAGATACTCAAGAACTTCTTCAGAGAATCGAAGCAATGAAGAAAGAGATGTATGATATTCAGACTATTGATCTCAAGAAACGGACAAGCATATTGAAGTTTAACCCCCTTGATATATCACCCATTTGAATCTTTGAAATGGGTAATAAGTTGAATCTTATAGGGAAAAATTCGGCAATTTTCGGATATATTCAGTGAAGTACTGTTCCGAATGCATCACCATATCCACCATGAGAAGAGGCTATAAGTGTTGATGTTACTGACGATGGGAATTTTTACTTTCTCACAAAAAATAAACGAGTTCTCTCAACTAAGAGAAACGAGGTAACGTATGTCAGTGTCACTGGACAAGATTCATGGGAAAATGCAGAAAAAGTGAAAACATTTAATAATAATATTTATCTCGTTGATTCTGACTGATGACAGGTCTACAAGCATAAGCCTGGGGTGAACTGATTTTCTCAGAAAACTCCTGTACTTTCACGAACACTTTCTTGAATACTCGATATCGGAATCGACGGATGATTCTATGTTGTGACTGATGAACCTCGCATCTATCGAATGATTACAAAGGATGGATTCTCTCAGAGTGGCATCACTTTGAATAAAGTCCCCGGTGAGTATTCACTTGGGAATGAAGTTGCTTGAACTTCTTTGATTGTGAGACCGAATTTGAACTTTATCTACATTCTGAGCAAAGACAGAATATGGATATTTGAACCAGATTCTAAGCGGTTCCAAGATGTTCGATCATGGACATATGTAGCACAACTAGAGATATCAAGTGATGAGAATATTCGAAGTATCAGTATCCCTCGTGATGGACTTATCTATATAGTAACCAATCTCTGAGTTTACAGTATCCCATTTGATTTTATTGATAGAAATATAATTTTGAAAAATTAATATGTTTCGTACTGAAGCTGTCATACTTTCTATACAGAGGATCCGAGATCATCAGACACGTATTATCATATTTTCGAAGGAGTATTGAAAGATATCCTGTTGGTACAAAAAAAATCTCACTGCTGATATCGGAAATATTGTACTGATAATTGTTGAGAGAAAATGAAGGGAGAATCATATTGAGTCTATTGAGCTCAAATCTTCAATTACAGGACAATTACAAAACTACTGAGAAGTACATCACTTTCTCGAAGTACTTCATTCACTCTATCAGTTTCTTCCTGAAGGCGAAGAGCAAAAGGATCTCTATAGTGATATTTCGAATTCTATATTGAATTTCTCATATCATGGAATTAAAGAAAATCCTTTGAAGGAAATCAATTGAGTATGCAAAAGACAACTTTTCCTACTCATCCATATCCGAATCCTCAAACAACTTGGATTCTTGAATCAGTGACTCTTTGGAGGATCAGAAATACTGAACTACATCTATCACTATATCGAGAAGAAAACTCTAAAAGAGATTTTTGAGGGAAAAGTATTGGAGGCCGATCTTCTCGAAAGATTAACATCTATTATTCAGGAAACACTGTATAGATTTGAATACTCAACCTAGCCATATTCGTGAGGAATATTCAAAATCTATAGAAAAATAGATTCTCCACTCACTCTAAAATTATACTATTATCCAATGACTCTTTCCACTGTTCTCATTTTTGTTACGATTATTTTTATACTTGGTACACTCTTTTGAAGTTTCTCAACTGTGCTTATAGAACGCTGGAAATATGGAAAATCAGGTATTGTGGCAGGAAGAAGCGAGTGTCCACTCTGTCACCATACACTCTCTGCATGAGAATTGATACCTCTCTTTTCTTATATATTTCAATGAGGAAAATGTCGAGGATGCAAGAAGCATATATCATTCTGGTACCCTCTTACAGAGGTATTTTTCTGAATAATATTTCTTGTAATGTCATACATAAGTATATCGATGCACAATGAACTTATAAGCATAGCTACTCTTATCCTTCTCATACTCTGATTCATTACAGGAGTCTATATGCTCTATGATATTCGCTATACTGAAATTCCTGATCAGATACTTGTGCCTTGAATAGTATGATATAGTATACTTATCATACTATGATATTATCTCTCCCCAGTTCGTTCCTATTTATTTTGAATTAATACGTATCAGAGTTATTCGGCTTTCATGATCGACCATTTTCGATGAGCAGTTCTCATATATTGATTTTTCTATCTGCAGATTCTCATTCCAGGATGATGGCATCTCTTGAGGAAATGAAACATTCGAGCCTTTATAGAACTTCTTCTTTCATTTTTTGTGTTCCCATTTGAACTCATTCTTTCAATGTTTTTTAAAAAGAAGGATACTCCCTGAGAGTCTGGGGAAGACATTCCAGCATGGATAGGTTGAGGTGATTTGCGTGTAGCGCTCTTTATTGGACTCACCCTCTGAACTATTCATACACTGAGCACCTTATTTTTCGCCTATATAACAGGATCGATAGTATGAGTCGCTCTTATAATTCAAAAAAGGAAATGATGAAATTCTCACATTGCATTCGGTCCATTTCTCTGAATAGGATGGATGATCTCTATGCTCTTATATATCAGTATTCTCAACTTTATTTCCCTATAGATTCTGTTTAGTAGAATATTGTTTAATAACACTATTCTACAATAACGTCAATTGTTTTTTCCTTTCAGGATCAGTTTTTTCTCGACAGATAGAAAAAGAATTATATAATCAGCATCAAATCTTCCTTCGTAGGAGCGAATTTTTTCTATACATAATCTCGAAATACACATGGACGAACAAAAAATCAAGGCTCTTAGAGACCTTATCCATTCAGCACAAAACTCAATTCACTCAGCAAAAAAGATTCTCAACGCACTTCTTGGAGATGATGAAGACGATCTTTGACTCGATACTTCTGGACTCATGAACTATACTTCATGAGATGATCGCGTGGTAGAATGAGTATTCACGGGTGAATCCATGCTTGGATCTGATGGGAATATGTATCCAGTACCTCAGAACTACGCGTCAAAATCGCTTCTCGTCCAATGAAGCAAGCTTAAAGCGCTGATTCATCCGAATGGAAAAATCGTCTATAAAATTATTTGAGAGATTCCCTTTGAAACACTGGTGGGAATTATTACAAAAAATGGGGAGAAATATCAAATCGTTACAGATGCAAAAGCCTATAGTGTCCTACTTGCCGCAATCACATTCCATCACTGTTCCGTTGGGGATACAGTGAGTATTCGAATTCCCGAAGGAAAAGATGCAACTTATGCTGTTATAGAGACAGTTATACCGAAAAAATAGTCCAGATTTTATTCTCAACTTATCAATAGCCTATGCGTTCCACCACTCATACTCGGAGTAGTAGAAGTGAATCTCCATTTTCATGGAATTGGCTCATTGTTGTATGAATTATTGCTGGTATTTTCGGTCTAAATTGGCTTTTTTGATGATCATCATGAGGAAGTGTTGACAAGAGCAACTGACTTCTCGTTATCCCTGGATCCGGAAGTGAAGTCTATATCAAGCAGGCTCACGGTTCATCAAAACAAATTGAGTGAGAAGAGTCACTCTATACTACTGATGAATCCCTTTCGATTATAAATGGCTTTGCTGAAATTCGTTCATCATTTTTGAACGGATTTCTCGATAAGTCATCTGAGCTTACCTACCTAGAACACCGAAATGACGGCGAAAAAATTGATTTTATTCGAGGGAGGCTCTGGATTGAATCACATGGAAATACTTCCATTCAGATGAAAAACCTCGAAGCAACAGCCAAAAATGGCGACGTTATTATGGTGGAACAACCAAATCAGATATTCAGTACACTCTATGTATTGAAGGGCAATATTTCTATTACAGCTGGTGGTGGAAATAGTTATACGCTGACTCCTGGTCGAAAAATTATGATATCAAAATCAGATCTTGCGAACCCTGGAACAACCCTTGATATGCTCAGTGGCCCAATAGATGATACTTTGAAGCAGAATCCACTTTTTATTCTTAGAAATGGTGGGACACTCCTTTCCGTTTGAACAGGCACTATGAGCCTCACTGGAAGAGTACTCAGTAGTACAGGTTCACTTTCTGGAAGCATGATTCAAAATACATGAGGCAAATTTATAGAAATTACATCCCCTCTGGATGAATCCATTATAGCAACACAGACGCTTGAGGTTGTAGGGAAAATACTCTCAAAGGAAGTGAAACGAGTCACACTCAACGATATTGATGCAATCGTGAGTCCAGTTGACGCATCATTCTCACTCAGAGGAATGACACTCAATGGAGAGACATTGAATCTTGTTTATAAGGCATATTCGAAAGATGCTACTCTCCTCGAAAAATGAGTTCTCACTCTCTATCCGAAAAATCATCAAACCTGAGCAGATAAGCTCACTCCAACGAATTTCCCGGTAAATGATAAAGATTATAAAATCACAAGTCCTCTCGAGAACCCTTATAGTACCACAGATGCAAATACTACTGTTCGCGGTATTGTTCCCAAGAATACTATACAGTATATCACGGTAAATAATTTCCGACTTAAGAAATTCATCCCGAATTCAACATCATGGTATTATTTTGCAAATATCAGTAATGACACACTCAAAGAAGGTATCAATCTCTACGAGATCGATTTCTATGGTCAAAATGATACTCTCCTCTATAAAAAACTCTTTACTATCGTGAAAGAGAAGAAATCTACAATATCTGGTGAGAATCCATTATAGAAATTACACAACCACCCTCGCTCTTATACTCTCTCAGCAAAAGAAGATACTTTCCCTATGAAGAAAATTTGATTCATGCAATTCATCCGTTCCATTACAGGTTCAACCATGATTGAGCTTATGGCAGTACTTGCCATCATGGGTATGGGAATAGCATGACTTCTTGAAACGATATGATCTGGTATTTATTTTGCGAAGGATACAGAAAACAATATTAAAGCAATTAATCTTGCTCGTGAATGAATAGAGTGAGTTATCAATATCCGAGATACCAATTGGCTACGATTCTCGGGTGATAGAGTGAACTGTTGGCGAACCAAGGATTATAATGGATGATGCATCAACGATAGTTCCTTTGTTTGACTCATTGCCTCTGGATCATATACAATTTTTACTCGAAATGGGGCCTGGGTTCTCTCTGGAGCAACACAGATTGATCCGACTGCTAACTGGAATGGATATGCAAATATGTACATGGTAGGTCTTGACAGTGGAGGATTTTTTACTCAGACAGGGGTAACCACAACACAATGATGTAGTAATCAAACACAGACTGGATGCTTAACTGTTTTCGCTCGTGAGATTTCTTTGACCGTAATCGGAACTGGTACAATGAACGTCAAAAGCATCATTCGATGGCAAGAGCGACGTCCGATGAGTGTGATTCTTGATACGACACTCACGAATTGGAAATCTAATTTCTAATATTTGCCAAGAAGAAACATATATGATATGCTTGATCGGAATTACAAATATAAATTCCGATTTTTATGTCTTTCTCTCTTGGATGGCTCAGTCGTGGCATCATGTTCATATGGTTTTGTAACTGTATCATAGGAGCAGGCATAGCTGTACATGAAGTATGGATTCCTTATATGAATGCTGGAAACGACTCATATACAAAGATTCAAAGTGATCCTTTTGATGGAACTGTCATGCCTATTGCGTATATCCCAGATTGGACAAAATCAGAAAACCAAGATAAATCAAAGCGTTTTGAAGATATCAATATTAGCGAGTATATTCCTATACCCCAATATGATCCGATTGCACTCCTCGATACCAAGAACTCAACAAAAGCTTCGACTATTCTTCACTATACGTATTTCACACCATATATGTGAAGCTATCGATTGAATTATAAGGAATTCGATGGAAGTCATAATGCAATAGATATCAGAGTTCCCATTGGTACACCGGTACTCTCGATTGCAAATGGAATAGTGGTAAAAACTATTGAGGCTGATGGCTCTGGAGATAGATTTATCGTCATTCGACATGATGGAGTCAATTTAGAAGGAAAAGTTCAGTCATTGTATTCATGCTACCTTCACCTTTCTGAGATCCTCATCCAAGAAGGAACAAAGGTACGAAAAGGTGATATGATTGGTCGTACTGGCATGAGTGGTATCGCGACCACTCCACACCTTCATATACAGATAGATACAGCTGATGCTCCATTTCACCCATACTGGCCATTTACTTCTAGTGATTCTCGAGCCGCATGACTCGGGTTCTATGACTCAATCAATGCATGACTCGGAAAAGAAAATGCACTCAAATATTCGATCAATCCAATGAGTTTTATAAATATGTATCTGGGTGGAACGACAGTTCCAACATTCTCAACTGCTCCAGTCACACAGTGAACAGAGGTAGTGACCGATCAAGGAACTAAAACCATTGCATCCTATGTATCTGAGAATGATCCGTGTACCAAGAAACGGTACAATGATGTGGGAGAGACAAGTACTCTAGGGAAGATGCTCTACCCACTCGTTGATAAAAAGTGTCTTTTTCAAAAAACTGATCAGAGTTTCTCAAGCAAATGATATATTAGTCAGCGAGAAGCTATTACTAATCTTATGAAGTTCTATGGTATAGTTCCTTCGAATGGAACGAGTCACTTTCTTGATATTCCTATCGGTGATGTCTTCCAAGGATATGCTCTTGTAGCCTATCGTCGTGGTTTGCTTGATGGGAACTATGCATATCCAGAAAAGATTCTCTCAAAATGAGAGTTTATCGAACTCCTCGTGAAAATTGCCCAGCCTGAGAAAAATCCTTCACAGATTCGAATATATAACGATGTTGATCCGATGAATCCTCACTACAAGAGTGCTCAAGACTATTGATATATGGTCCGTGCTCGTGGTGGCAAGCTCTATACAGAGAATATCCTGACTCGCGCTAATATGGTACAGATGCTCGCAGCAATACAACAAAAAAAGTAGATTTTTCTCGAGAAATCTATACAGTACAGGCATTCTCAATTTTCTACTATGGCAACAAAAAAGATACTCTTCTTCGTCCTAGCAGGTATACTCGGACTTGGTTTGATTTTTTCACTCTGGAAAATCACTCACACTGAGCAATCAACTCAGTCTGGATCAACAGGATCACTCTCAATATGGATTGTCGGTGATACAACGATAGGATATGATACGCTCATTGAAGGATTTCGAACATATGCTCCAGAGTACAAGAAGACTACAATAGAATTCCGAAAATTTAGTGACTATGCATCCTATCAAAAGATTCTTCTGAGCACCCTTGCAGATGGAAAAGGTCCAGATATATTCATGGTAGACGCTGGTGCTGATGCCCTGCTTCAGAGTAAAGTAGAACCAATTCCAACATCACTGTTGCATATTTCCGACTTTGACAAACGATTTGAGGACCTTTTTCTCACTCTTATTGAGAGTTCTGGAACGACAGATGCTACGAATTCTTTTCTTCGTTGAGTTCCACTGTGATATGAAGCACTCGGAATGTTTTACAATAAATCTCTCCTCACACAGATTCCAAAAACCTGGAATGAAGTCAGTATGCTCTATACCGTGAATCCGACTGCTAATGTTTTCCCAACAAATATTGGTATGACTTCTCGGTATACACCTTATAGCCTTGATATCCTTTGACTTTTCTTGGTACAATCGTGAATCAGGGAATATAATATGCTTGATAAAGCTGAGAATACTTATGAGAATTTCTCTTCATTTGCAACGACTCCAATTCCATATACCAATTCAGAAGACTCAGGAATTCAGGATCAGTCTGGTTCATTCCAGTCTCTCTGGGATATGCAAAATTCGCTTTCTGAGAAAAAACTCACAACGATTGACCTCTTTATGCGATGAAAAATAGCATTTATTGTGGGATACCCGAGCCTCATACATGAGCTCGAGGACGCCAAGAAACGTGCATGAATTGAAGGAATAAAAAGTATCATTCTCACGGAAAAAATTCCTCAGTCATCATTCTCACAAAATTCTGTGAATCTGGCACGATATTCTTACTTTGGTATATCAAAATCTTCACAAAATGGGTCACTTTGAGTAAAATTCCTCGACTACCTTTTGACAGAAGATGCGGAAAGAAGGTTCTTAAGTTCATTCCCAAACTATATTCCTGCACAGAGAAGTTTTTATGAAACTTCGAAATCAGTGTCTCTCTCAACTATATTCTCTCGTGCTAAACTAGATAGTTTTATCCCTTGACCGTGAGAAGAACTACAGCTCTTTGATTATGGAAATAAAATCGAATTTGAAAAAATTCTCACAGATAATATTGACAGAAATGGAAAAATAGATAAAGATAATATATCAAAAGTAGTAATATCCCAGATCTGATGTGAGGTACACTCTATCTCGGGTGATGGTCAAAAAGATGGTTGTGTAGAATAAAGAAGAAAGTTGCATGTTTCTCTATCTTCTGCTACAATAATTTCGTTACTTTCGTTTATTCGTGAATTATGATACTCTCTCCACGTCAAAAAAATATTATCATCCTCTTCTTTTCAAGTTTTTCACTGATTTCAGAAAAAACATTTGCCCTTTGTAGTGGTTGGTTCAACTTTGGTGATTGTGAGTTCAAAATACCTGTTGGATGCGAATCTAAAGACTGTCTCAAAGATTGAGTTGGTATTATTGGAAGAGTAATGAAAGGACTGACAAATAAGCCACTCTCAGAGTATGCCCAGGATGTGGTTCTGTATTTTCTCAGTTTTATCTCAATCATTGCCGTCATCTACATTATCTATGCTGGATTTCAGATACTCATCGGTGGTGGCGATGAAGAGAAGATGAAAAAAGCAAAAAATATCATTCTTTATGTCATCGTGGGAATTATCGTCATGTGGCTTGCGTATGCTATAGTTGAGTGGATTATGAAGCTTCTCTAATTTTGGACTTCCATCATAAACTCCTTTTTTCAAAAAATTTCCGACACCGTATCACTTATGCTCCACAAGAATCGATTCATTTCCATCATTACCCTCCTTCTCGTACTTTCTACGAATATTCTCCCTTCGTTCCTTTCTGGATGAGGAACAACTTTTGCATATACTGAGAGTACAAAAAATACCTTCATTGAGTATCAGAAACAGCTCACATCCATTAAGGAAGATATAGAGGCTGACTTCCGAAAGAATGGGACAGCAAGTTCGAGTATGCTCCAGAATGCGAAAAATATTGTACAAAGTGCCTATGATCGACTTCCTGATACTCTTGATTTCTCAACTGAGAATGCAACGGCAAAAAAATGAACCGATCTCGCTATTGATCTTGCATTGAAGAATCCGACATCACAAACCTATGTTAGCAATGCCGTCTCTGCTGTAGAAAAATTCTCAAATGAAGCAAAGATTCTGAAAATTGCCTGATCTATCAATGCCAATCCAGTAAGTGGAAATGCCCCACTCTCAATATCATTTCTTGCTGCGAGTGTGAAAGATCCATCAGGAGTAAATCCTGACCCAAATAATTATATTTGGTGGGTTCGGGATAATGGTGGCTATAGAAGAGAGATCGGTCGTTGACCAACTCTCAACTATTCTTTCAATAAAGAATGAAGTTATCAGGTATTTCTCGATGTTATTTCTGGAAGTAGGAATAGTAAATGATACACTGATGTCCTTCCCCTCTCAACCTCACAGGATATCCAGGTGCTCCCACGATTGGGGGAAATAGTGCTCCTCATCAATGGAGTGAATGTGAGTACACTCTCATCCCTTAAAATTAGTCCGGCACTTGGAAAGATCGGAATTATTTTTGATGCTACCGCATCACGAGCTATCAGTAATGGTACAATCAAGAAAACGAAGTGGGATTTTGGAAATGGAAATACCATTGAGTACAAATGATCTCCCGTAATTGAAAGACAGCTGTATGTCAATCAAGGAGCCTATCAGGCTTCTCTCGAGCTCGAAACGAATGAAGGAACAACATTCAAAAAAGATTTTCAACTCATCGTTATTGATCCAACTGCTACTATATCAACTGATAAAACGAATGGCTTTGTCGGTGATGACTTCCAAATGAAGGCGATGACTTACTTTACGAATACTCGAAATGTCGAATATACCTGGACGGTTCAATGAGCAAATATGAACGACCTTCATCCTGTGGTACAAATCGGGCAAAACTTTTCATATAAATTTCCAAATGTATGAGACTATATTGTGACCCTCATATCAAAAAGTCCAAATGGAACAGAAGATAGAGACAGTAAAACAATCACCATTGATTCTCATGAGCCAGTCGTAAATGTAGAGAATCCAAAAAATATTTCCCCAGAGAAACCAAATATTTTTATCTTCGATGCATCTCGATCAATAGATCCTGATACGAATAGTACAAAAGATTTAACGTATAAATGGACTATCGATGGAAATGATGTGGCTCTCGATAATCAGGAGAAAGATGGAGCGATAGGGAAATATATGTTCAATGAGAAATGAACCCATACATTTGCTGTAACTGTTATCAATAGTCATGGGAAGTCAAAAACCGTTGAAAAATCATTAGACGTAATTTCCACACTTTCAGTCAATGTGAATATTGTCCCCAGAGCCGCTCCTATTGGAACACTTGTGAGTTTCCAAGCGATTTCTCCGCGAGCCGCCTTCTATGAATGGAATCCTGGTGACGGAACACCCACTATCAATGGTCAAATGAGTAGTATCGACCACGTCTATAAAAAAACGGGGATATATTCAGCAACATTGAATGTAAAAAGTGCTGACGGAACAGAGTCTAATGCAATAGAAAGAAAGGTCTACGTCACTGATGCGAATAATCCATTTGCACTCATAGAGGTCAGTAACGCATCGAATAGCGTTCTTGAAGATTCGACTGCCTGTGGTGCTTATGGGTGAGCTTTTCTCGTGAATCGCTCAGAGTGAACAACTATAGATGGGTCAAACTCAGTCAATATTGATGGGTCAAATTGAAGCCTTACCTATACATGGAAGTATCTCGATCGAGTCAAGACTGGACCTACTCTTTCTGAGAAATTCACCGAACTCGGATGTTTTCCTGTCGAACTAACAGTGAAGAGTATGCAGAATGGAGCATCTCACATAAGTAAACGCTATATACAGATAAAAAATATTCCCCCAAAACTCACTTCTATATCAACAAAGATTGATCAAAATAAAAAAGACAGTCAAAAAATACTGATCAATGTGACTGCCGATGGTGCACGCGATGAAGATGGAGTGATCACTTCATATATTTGGTATTATAAAACTGAAAGTGATGCTGAACCCCAGAATATCAAAATTACCCAATCTCCAACCACGACATTTATCGTACCAAATATCACTGAGAAATACACGTTCTGAGTGATTCTCGAAGATAATGATGGAGCTAAAGTACGGTCAGAAGATCTGATCAAGGATCAGTCCCCACTTCTGGTTTCCAACGATAATGGAAATATCAATATGCCTCTTATTGGTCTCTCAGTACCAAAGACACAGGTTCTTGCAGGAGAAACTGTGAACTTTGTTGTCACAGCAAAGACCATAGTAGGTACAGATATTACGAGTAAAAGTGAATATCAATGGGACTTCGATGGTGATGGAAAGATTGATCGAAAAACTACTGAAGCACGAACGAGCTTTGTCTATCCAAATTCATGAACTTTTGCTGCAAAGGTAAAGGTTACCTACAATGGAACGAGTAATACAAAGTATCAAAATATTGTCGTAAAGAACGAGCTAAAAGCTCAAGCACATGGATATAAAAGTGGTGATACCATCTACCTCATCAATACAAGTAGTGGTATCTATGATAGTGCATTTTGGCAGGTAGGTGATATACAATCAGACTCTCTTTATGGCATTGCTGTACCGGCATCTGGAATCTTTGGTTCATGAGGATCAAAAAAATCACTCACAGTCAATGCATGAGGAAACGAGACTTCAACGATTGATATCTCACCTGCAAATATTCAAGAGATAGAAAGTACACTTTCTTGAGGAATATTTGTACAGTCTTTTCCTCAAATATCCAATGCTGAAATCCATGTTCACACTCGAGGAGACAAGATCTTGCTTTGAATGTTCGGGAATACATGAGCAACACAATATACTATCGATACCAATACGAAAATTGATTCCGACACCAATGGAACTCCAGATGATGATATAGACAATAAGGACTTCCCTTCCTATAAGGATGGGTCCATTTACAGCTTCAATACATCAGATATGAAGTTGCATCGACAAACACTTCGTCTCGCTGTGATGAAAAATACCACGGTACTCTGAAGCCAACAAATTGATATCATCGCTGACTTTATTTCTGATATTACTCCAGAAACTACGAATCTACTTACAGATTCTGGATCTGAATCATTTTCTCAAAAAGAGAAAGAGAATCTCGAGAAATTTCAGGCTAAAATACGGACTATTCAGTCTGATGAAAGAATTATTCTCACTCAAGACTACAATTCTCTTATCGAGAGCTGGGATGATACTCTCGAGCGAACAAAGAAACTTATCGATATCCAAGAAGAAATCAATGGAAGTGCATGAGTCACAGATACCGACAAAAAAGAACTCTCAGGTATTATCGACAGTATTCTCGTGGGAGATGCAAATGCAACGGATGAAGTCACTGTAGCAACCCGTGTTATTGAGAGCCTTGTATCGTCGACCAATCCAAACCACAACACTATAATAGAGAAGCTTGAATCAATCAAGTCACATCCGAACAATCTCAAGGAAAATAAGACCCTCGGTTCAGAGATACTAGCCCTAATAAAAGATGATACATCCCTTGAAGATAAATATAAACTTCTCATCCGGAGTCAGCTCCAGATAATCTTGAATGGATGACAAGAAAGTATCTCATCATGACTCGTTGTTTCAGGAGAACAACCTAGAGGAACAAGTTGATTTTGGTGATTCATCACTGGAACAGTCAAAGTATTCGGGATTATTATTATTGTTATAATCATCATTATTCTTATTGGATTTATCCTGTATCGATTTTCACGGAAAAATAACGATATTGGTTTCCAAGACTTTCTCATCGACTCAATATTTCATACAAGAAATTCCAAGTGACCATCTTCTTCAGGTGATTGAATATTTGCGAAGAAAGAAATATTTGCGAAGGTAGATCCTCTTGCCACAGCAATTCAGGAAAGTATACCAAGTATTGTAATACCAAGTAGTAGCCCCGTAGAGGATCCAATGACAAAATTTTCCCAAATGTCTGTTCAGGAAGTGACAAAAGATGAAATCCTGGTAAAAACACCAATTCAGGAAGAGGTTGCAAGTATTCCCGACTGGCTCAAGCCAAAAAATGATGCTCACACAGAAACTCTTCCACCTATTTTTTCTGAAACACCAATTTCTACTGACAATACACTTCCTACCAATTCGGATGACACTATATTCTCATGAGAAAATAACTTACTCCCATCTGAAACCTTTCCTATACCAGAAGCATCTCTTCCCCCTGAATTCATCGCCGATACTGAAGCACCTCTTCCTTGAGATATTCACTCCAATAAAGAAGAAGATCCAAATCTTCCAGATTGGCTCAAAGGGATGAGCGCTGATGACGATATCATTCCGCTAAATGCTCTCAGTGATACAAATAGTACAGAATGAGTTGTTGACATGAATATCTCTCCTGAAAGTCCTGAGGAGATTCCAGCTACTCCTCGCACTCAAGAAGAATTGATTCCTTTCGAATGAACTTCACTGAAAACACCAGAAACGGTAACAAATAGTGAAGCTCTTCCTGATTGGCTCATAGATTCGGTCACACCTACAAGTCAACAAGAGACAGTGAAAAATAGTGAAAAATTTTCGAGTGAGAAATCTCAAAAGTGAGAAAAAACTCCAAAAAATAAGAAGCCAAAAAAAGAAATACAGACTGGAAGCAAAAAAGACCTTTCTCATCAACCACAAGATACAGTATCTCAGAGTACTGATCTTCCAGACTGGCTCAAATAATTTCTCTCCCAAATCAAAGAATTTGGGAGGTTTTTTTTGACGAGAAGGGAGAAACCCTATATACTGAACACAATTAATCTTTTCGTATGGAAGAACTCGATTCAAAAAAGGAAGAAACTCCACATACTCCATCTCCAGGCTCTCTCATTGAGGAGATTTTGAAAGTGCAAAAATGACAAACTTCCGAGTCATCTAGCGAAGAGATAGGTGGAAGTCAGGAATCCTCATCTCCGCAAACGAACCCTCCACCAGAAATAAAGAAACCTCGTGAACCAATTTCACCGGGAATGTTCCTAAAGTTTATTGGGACAATACTCTTTATTTCAATCATATTCTTCGGAAGTTTTCTTACCTATATTGTCTTCAATCCGGACCAAGCTACCTTCTTTATCAATATCTTTGGAATTAATCCGAGTGATATTGCGAGCCTTCTGAAGAAGCTCATCAATGGAAGTTTCTGAATTGTTATCTTCATTCTCTCAATCCTCTGGTTTGTATCACTCTTTCGAGCTATCTGGACAAAGAAAGATCTCAAGAGAAAAAAACTCCTTGCATGGCTCACGGCAGGTCTTATTGGGATTATTCTCTTTTCCATCCTCGCTTTTTGGGCATACCTCTTCTCACGGATTGATCTTATTCCATTCGATAATCTGAAGGGATCAATTCTTGTCTACGACAATGATCTCTACACTCATGCGGAAACAAAAGAGTATGCACTGCTCGGTGAGGGATCCAACATATTCTGACCTATCACCCTCATGTTCAATCTCAAATGGAATGCCTCTATGATTGAGAAAACACAATGAGTGATGATCAAAAGCTTCAGGATCGATACTGATGGAGGAGCCTGCAATGATGGTACATCTGTCGTCATGTGAAGCAATGTTCTTGATGAGAAGAGTATCGTTTGTACATTTGATGCCGTCAAGACATACAATATCAATGGTGAATATACCGTCGTCACACGAACTGGGGAGGAACAGAAACTTCCGATGAATATCAGTCCCGTCGAGATACGATGACTTGTAAAAATCACTCGATCAAAAAATATTCAAGGAAATCATATCATGTCACTGGATGCTGGTAGCCTCAAACGGCTGGGGAATCCACGTTGGATATTTCTCCAATCAAATAAAGTCGAAGAAAAATCAAGTATCACACAAACTATCTCCAATATCCCTCAATACGTCTGCCTCAGACTCCTTACAGATAACTGTGACCGAGAGTTTATTCTTGAAGATAAAGATATCAGGGAAGTACAGTGATCAATTACGAGTAACCAGGATACCATTGATCCCCTACTCTTTCATCTCTGACTCTCAGGATCGAGTATAGATCCGAATCAGATTACCAATATCGAATGGCTCCTTATTGATCACCAGTGATCTGAAGCGGTCATCTGTACAAAATGATGAGATACTTGTGATTTTCGATTTGGCTCATATGGCATTGCCAATATTCAGGCACGGATCGAGATGGCAAACCATGATAAATATACCCTCCAAACTGAGATCAGTGTTCGTGAACCACTTCAGCTCTCGAGAAATATGCGAATACTCGATGAGAATTGAGTCCTCCTCAATACCGTTGATACATATAAAAGTGATCTGAAAGCTTTTGTGATAGAAAATACGCTCACACCTCCTGCCAATCTCACCCTCGATGCTCGAGATGTAAGATCAAACAATGAAGGATATGTACTTGAGTCAGTTGTTTGGAAAATAGTGAATATCAAAAAAACGGAAGAAAAGCGATGAGATAAAATTTCTATAAGTCTGTTGGAGCCACTCCGTTATACTATTACAGGAATGTATACATTCAAACGAACGAGTGGGAATGAGAGAGAAACAGCAATGGATAGTGTGATCATAGATATTGAGAGAAAAAGTCTTATGCCACGTCTCAAAGTGACATCAAGTTCGGATTATGTGCCCTCAATGATTACCGTTGATGCATCAGAATCAGAATCAGATAAATGAGAGATTAAGAAATTTATTTTTGACTTCTGAGATGGAAAGATGCCAGCTGAATGAGATTCGATTCAACAATATGAATATGTCACTCCGGGTCAGAAGATTATCAAGCTCACGATCATTGCTGAAAATGGTGATCGGGCAGAGATGAAGAAAATTATTGTTCTCAAGGATGAAGCCAAAAAAATAAACTTTTCCCCAAGTATGACACCAGGGATTGCAAATACGGTAATCGACTTCGAAGCACAATGAACGAATGGACAGATAGAAGACTATATTTGGAACTTCTGAGATGATACGCCACTCTTGCATTGATACAATGCAATCCATACATATACGAAGGAATGAACATACCTTATCGAACTAACAATCATCTATAGTGATGGAACCCGTCGATCCGACAAGAAAAAATATGAAGTAAGTAGTGCTCCTCAGTAGAGGAAATATCCTAGAATAAAGGTTCGGGGATAGTAAAGAGTATTTCTCTTGTGAAATAGGTAAAACTGCATACATTCAGAGTAATTCTCTGCATATATTTTATAATAATTATTGAATATGAAAAAGACTCTCCTGTACTTGTCCTGTATTATTATTGGATTGCTTTCCACTCGAAGTGTTTTTGCAGTCGATACAGCAACAACGACATGAGATTCTATCGGCATATACATAGGAAATATCGATAAAAAAGTTGAAAAAATGACAACTCCTGATAAAAAAGAATACTATAAAGTAATAATAACTAAACTCGAGGATCGGATCAATCAGTATAAAAAAATCCAGGATATGCTTCAGTGAAGAATAAAAAGTATTGATTCATTCCCTATCTGAACAATCACAGGGAGCGTTATTGATACTACGAATTGGGCAACATCACTCCAGTTTCAGGCAAAAGAATGTACAATATCTCTCTGAGCCACAGCATGTTTCTCTCCTCTTTTTGTCAGTGCTCCAAGTGGAAAGCACTTTACAGTAAGAAATATAACAAGAAATATAGTATCCAATGACCTTATTAATCCTTCAAATTATAAGACTGTGCTCGGTTGGACGAATCCAATATACTCAGTCACGAATTCAAGTTTTGATAACCCTGCCAATTTGCTCCAGTTTGGGGAAAATAAGCTGGATCTCATGGATGGTGACCGTGTTGTCACGAGTACTATTTCGGTTGCGACATGCGCTTCTGGAGGAACATGGAATGGAAAAAATTGCGTATCTACAACAACGAGTGAACTGAATCCAACAGATCCACAAGTTTGATCTGTATGAGCATCGGGCATTATTCCTCCTGTAAAAATCACATGATCAGATTGTAGCATTCCGAAAGGTGAGAGTACATGTTTGACATATATTTATGTATATGGTCCGCCTTGAAAAGACTATACTGTAGTTAACCTTACGCGAAATATCACAACTCAAATAATTCCAGACCAAAACAGTACCTCCCTTGTCATACAAAAGTATATCCTTAATTCAAGTTCTGACGGAGATGTTGCTAATAAACTAAAATACGGTGAAAATAATATAATCATACGCGATGCAGCTTGAAATGGGATAGTAAAAGGGCTATATCGATGATCATGTGAGACTGGATTAGTATGGAATGGGAAGGTCTGTGAATGAGTACAGTTTAAACTTCTCAGCTACATAACAAAACAAGGCGAGAAAACCTATACTGATTGAGCAGTAATTCAATATAACCCATCTCTTGATTGATATCTGACACTCCGTGGAACTGGACCAATCGGAAATGTGCAAATACAAAATTCAAAATCTATAACTTCAACTTATGGAGGGGTGATGAGAGCAACAAATACAGCATGAACATGGCAACTTTGGAATATTAATACGGATGAATTTATCACCAATGGAACGAATTCATATACTATCTGGGATGGGAAAGATATATCATCAAAGATCGAAATCCAAATTCAAGGTATTACCAATCAAGTAATCCAGCCTCCAGTAACATGAGGAGGACGAAGTGGATGATTCCAGAAGAATCTCGAATAATGGAGGAGTATTGAATAGAAAAACTCTGGATTGCTTCAGAGTTTTTCTATTTTTTTGCATGAACAAATGTACCGATAATATCTTCGGAGCATATCTGATCGATATCTTCGATATGACAGACATAGATGGGCATCCCTTCATCATGGGCAAGCGCGATCGCCGCTTGATCCATGACTCGGATATCGCGTTGGATGACTTCATGAAGATGGAGGGTATCATGCCTCACTGCATCTGGATATTTCTTTGGATCTTTGTCATAGATCCCATCGACCTTCGTTGCCTTCACAACGACATCACAGGAAAGCTCAAGTGCACGCAGAACCGCACACGAATCGGTCGAAAAATACGGATTCCCTGTACCTCAGACACAAATAGCCACTCTTCCCTGCTCAATATGCCTCAGTGCTCGTCTGCGGATGAATTCCTCAGCTACGCGTTGGGTCGGGATTGCACTCATCACCCGTACATCAACTCATTCATCCTCAATCGCCTCACCGATCGCGAGACCATTGATGATCGTTCCCATCATTCCCATATAGTCTCCTGTAACACGGTCAAATCCACCAGCCTCAAGTTCTATTCCACGAAAAATATTTCCTCATCATACAACGATCACGATCTCAAGTTTCTCGACCTGAACGAGGTGTACGATTTTTTTCGCAAGAAAAGAAAGGAACTTCGGATCGATCCCATATCACTGTTCTCACTGAAGCGCTTCACCAGAAAGTTTGAGAAGGATTCGTTTCGGGGTATGGTATTTTTTCATAAGAAGGGCTTAGAAGTGAAATCCTCGAGTAAAGAGAAAGAAAACAAAGGAAAATGCGAGTACGAGAATAAAAAGGATAGTAAGTCCAAGAATCATGGAATTACGCTTGATAATCTCCTTTTCGAGAGAAGTAACTGTATCTATGAGTCACTTGGTGTCCTCATCACTTTTGGACTTGGCACTCTCGAGGAGATAGGTCGCTTTCTTGTAGTCCATGAGGGGGATCGAGTTCTGGAGTTCGGTTTCTGTCTTTCCAAGACGGTAGGAGAGATCTTGAATAATCTCATCTTTTCTCGATATCACAGCCTGTGCCTCTTCATATATACGAGAAAACTCAGCTATTGCTTGTACGGAATATTCTTTGGGGACAATATTGTGACTTCGTTCCTCATTCTCAGTACGGTAGTCTTCCTTATCAAGGATTACAATATAGTCATCCTCACGTCGTGCAGGGTCCATGAGACGAAGTGACTCAATATCTGTATCTTCGAGATACATTTTTTTGCCTATTCTCCGGGTACGAATGCGCCCAGCCTGAATATGACGATCTACCGTTCGAGTAGAGACTGAGAGGCGACGAGCCGCCTCAACACGATCAATCGCAAAAGACATACGTAAAATCTTGAAGCTAAGGTATAGAGGAGGAGTTCTGAAAAAAACTTCCCAAAGTTTGACCTATTCTATAAAAAACCTCTAAAAAAACAAATTCCATTTTCTTCAAATAATGAAAGTTGTTTGATATGTTCTTTTTAGCTTTCCCTCTTACTATGGAGGAGCATCTCAAGTGCACTTTCTATTGATGGAGCGGAAGTTATTGCTCCTGTATTTACAAAAAATATTTGATCTGCATTTTTGATCGTATTGAGTCTGTGTGCGACAATAACACGGGTTGTTGTATTGGGAAGTTTATCCAGAACATCTTCGAGGAGTTGCTCAGTGATGGTATCAATATTCGCCGTTGCTTCATCGAGAATAAGGAGTTCTGGTTTTCTGAGAATGGCCCGCATAAAGGCGATCAGTTGTCGCTGACCAAGACTCATAGATATTCCTCAATGCGTGACGATGGTATCAATTCCATCAGCAAATCGGACAAAGAGTGCATCGAGTCCTGAATCCGAAAGTGCCTGATCTTGTTCTTTCTTCGAATCTGGACCATATTCACTATTGCCATAAAAGATATTCTCTCGAATTGTTCCAGAAAAAAGAAAAGGCTCTTGGAGAATAAATCCAATCTTATTCGTACGTTCTTCGGGTATATATGTACGAATATCCCTTCCTCGAAAGAAGATTATTCACGATGCTGGATCATAGAGTCGTGCCATGAGGGAGGCAATCGTTGTTTTTCATCCTCCTGTTGGTCCAATAAGAGCATAGGTTTTTCATGGGAACAAAGAAAAACTGCATGATCTCAAAATATTTTTTCCTTCAGGATAGTGGAAAGATACACTTCGAAATTCCAAGAGTGGAACAAGATCTCCTTTCTCATATAAATCCTCTCAATGTTCGATACGAGTGAGATCCGATGTGAGTGAGAGAACTTCGGAAATGCGATCAAGTGATGCGAGTGCAATCTGGAAGGATGACCATGCAGATGCAAGTTGCCTGAGTGGTGTGTAGAAATTATTCACATAGAGCTGGAATCCTATGAGAAGCCCTATTGTCAGATTTCCCTGTTGAACGAGATAAATACCAAAACAAAGTGCTGTCAGTTGTGCGATATTGGATGCAAATCCATAGAGAGCAATGAAAAGAGTGCTCGCGACTCAGGATGCTATGTTTCATCGATAGTTTTGCGTATTTGTTTCTTGGAATTTCTTTCTGAAATAATCGAGACGATTGAAGGCAACGACCACCTTGAAATTGGCTATACTTTCCTGAATTTCCGAACTCATATTGCCAAGTGTTTGGAGACTTTTGAGGTTTTTCTCCTTGACCCATGGGGAGACAAATTGGGTAATTATGAGGACTCAGAGTGCTGGAAGGAGGCTCAATGCTCCAAGCTCAAAACTCAGGATGAGCATGAATATGCCTGTACCAGCCATGAGAAAAACATTGCTAATAAACTGGATGAGTCCTTGGGCAATGAATTGATTGAGTTTATCGGTATCATTGTTGATACGAGAGATGAGGTCACCAGCCTTATTTTGATGGAAGAAAGCAACGGGAAGATCCTGAAGCTTCGTAAAGAGGGCATTTCGAAGATTATAGAGGACTCGACGTCCGACGCTTCCCATGGATTTTACCTGAATATAACTCGCGAGACTTCCGATAAGATAGATCACAAACAAGATCACCGAAAAATACAAAATACCTGAGAAATCCTTTTCTAGAATAGAGGTATCAATAATATGGCTCATAATTACTGGTGCAATCAGTGTCGCAAGCGAACTCACGATAACTGCAAAGAGCGTCATCCATATGTTTTTCTTTTCGCCAATCAAAAACGGAGAGAATTTCTTTATTGACTGGAAAATCGACTCCTTTTTTGATGCTTTCGTGATACTAAGTGTGTAGTCTTTAGGCATTGATACTCTGTTGTGAGGAATAAATCTGCACATATTCTGGAGAACTCGTCATGAGTTCTCTGTGTATCCCCTGCGCAAGCATCTCTCCTTCCATGAGGAGTATGATCTGTTCATAGTGCTCTATCGGGGCAATCTTCTCAGTAATAGAAATAAGTGTGATATTCGGATAGTTCTTTCGAAGATTTTCAAGGATTTTTTTCTGAGTTTCTCCATCGAGTCGTGCTGTGAAGTCATCGAGAAAGAGGATTTTCGGATCCACTGCTAGTGCTCGTGCGAGCATAATGCGCTGTTTTTGTCATCATGAGAGACTTGACCCTCGCTCAGATACAACTGTATCAAGGTGCTCCGGAAGACCCTCGATGAAGTCTCGAAGTTCGGCCGTATCGATTGCCTTCTCGATGGCACTATCATCAATATCATTCCTGAAGGCGATATTTTCGCGAAGACTCAGATTGAAGATGCTACTCTCCTGGAAGTTAATCCCAATCTGAGGATAAAATCATTCTCTGTCGATCACTGTGAGATCTATACCATCATAGGAAATCGTTCCAGAACTTGGTTCGAGGAGTCAAGAGAGGAGATAGAGAAGTTGTGTCTTCCCTGCAGCAGTTGGCCCCATGATGGCTGTACTCGATCCTGATGCTATGGAGAAAGTGATATTTTTGAGTATTTGCTTTTCCCCAAGAGTCAGTGATACGTCCTGAATCTCGATCGAACCGTGAAGGTCTGGGAGAATATTTCGTTTTTTATGTTTTTTTTCGAGAGTGAGGACTTCGCGAATTCGACCATATGATGCCGTTGCCTGAGCGATAGAATTGCTCGTGAATCCGAGAATAATAATCGGAAATATGAGAATCGCGAGATAGGAATTGAATGCGACGAAGTCTCCAAGAGTCATACTCCCCGTGATGACAAAATGCCCACCAAGCATCAAAATGACCAGAGTTGCGATATTGGAAGTAAATGTCACTATTGGAATGAGGGTTGCGAAGAGACTCAAGATCGAAAGACCAATCTCCTTGGCTTGAGTATTGAGTTCGATGAACTTTCTATATTCATATGTTTGAGAATTGAGAAGCCGTATGAGGGCTGCTCCGAGGATACTCTCATTGATCGCATTATTGAGTCGATCGATATTTTCCTGTGAACTCTTGAAGAGGAGACGAACTCGCTTGAACACGAGTGCGAAAGCAATACCAATACAGGGCATGATGAGGAAAACTGCGAGTGCAAGTTTCCAATTCATGAGAAGGAGGAGTACTCCAGACCCGAGAATCATGAAGATCGAAGAGACGATCGATGCAATTGCTTGAGAAATAAAGGTTTTGACGCCATCAACATCGGAGGTGAGATTTGTGAGGAGCTTAGCCGAACTTAAGGTTTCGACCGTACTGAAATCCTGTTCCGATATTTTTGCAATGAGCTCGGCTCGGAGGTCTTGTGCGACTCGTTCAGAGGCATAGATCTGAGCAATATTCTGAGCATAGACGAGGAAGAAGAGAAAGAGTGTCACTCCTGCAAATGCAGTTACTGTCCAGATGAGATCAAAATTTCCTATTCCATATGAATCGATTGCAGTAGCAATAATCTTGGGAACCACGAGATTGAGCCCTCCTGAAAGAAGCGTCAAGAGTATAATCCCACTGATCATGAGGGAATATGGTTTCAGAAGGGAGAATATATTGGCGGAAGGTGCTGGTAGTTTTTTTTGCATAAAGAAAATCATTGTATCTGAAAAGAGGGGAAAAACAATGCACAAAAAAAGTCCGTATTTCTACGAACATAATTGTATTGGATCAAACTGGTGGAGATGGCGGGAACTGCCCCCGCGTGTAAGAAGGTACCGACTGTGAGTCTCCTATCTAGAGTCTTTTTTGGATACATGTTCCCAAGCAGGAAAAAAGACAAAAAATGAGAACCGCATCGAATCATATACGCATATTCCTATGAAGCGATGAGACCTTCAGAATACGGACTTATAATACATCTCTCCCTTATAAGTTTCAGAGAAAAATGGTTGTAGCAGGCCATACGGCACTCAGTCTCGATAGAAAGGCTACACCCTTGAGCGATTAGGCAACAAGAGTTGAATTTGCTGGAGTGAATTTTGCTACTGTTGCGCGAGCAAGAGAAGTGAGTCCACCGAAGCGAGCTGATGTGTTTGCATCTGTGATTTCCCCTTTGATAACGAGGCGAGGCGCCCCGAGATAGCACACAGCAAGTACGAGTCTCCTTATCGAATACTATATCATCCCCAGAGTAATTAAGTGAAAGTTGAAAGTATAAAGTTTCAATCGATGTTAAGGAACGAGGGGGATTCTACAGAAATAACCGAAAAATCAAAATTCTTCAGTATTTCTTCACTTAGAAATTCTGTTCATATTCAGGTTTCCCAATAATTATTCTTATTTATTGTATCGTCATCCTGAACGAAGTGAAGGATCCATTGCATCAGAAACTTGGATTCTCCGCAAGCTCAGAATGACGAAATATTCATCAGTTTCAGTATAAGTTTCTGTTATAAAGACTTTCTAAACGAAAAAACTCCCGAGGATACCAATACCTCGGGAGAAAACACTGATGATGACCGTCTATCGAGAATGCAGAGTGGTCAGGATAGTCTTGGCACTGGGAGAAGCGAGATCTCATTGGATGACAGCGATTCCATTTGGAAGGCGAGAATACGCCCGTGGAGTGTCAACCGGAAGTCCTGCATCTATCGTCTCTATCGGGGTGTCCCGATAAAATGTGACCTGTACTTTTCCATCCTCGGAAACCTTCGTCTCTGATGGCTGTACGGTAACCTGATCAGACTGAGCCGTCTCTCGACTCGCATAGGAATCTCACTCTACCGAACGGAAACCGTAGGAGAATGTGTTATTCCAATAAGGAGCTGCGACGGTGATCTTCTTTTCTCATCATCACTGCGGAGCAGAGAGGAGAGAACTATACGATCAGAAATTATCAGTCGAGTTGTAGATACCAACAAGTACCAGAAGTGTGAAGATCGCTGAGATCCACTCCGATCCTTGATGACGTGTATGTCTCTGGATGGGATGTTTCATAATCTATTTACAAAAAGAGCAAAATAATTATAGCACACTTTCTATGTGAGTCAATTATTTTGAAATATTTTATATACTTGTCAAATACCAATTCTGCAAAAAGTGGATTTTTTCTGGGAATGAAGTATATTTTGGCTTAGGATAAACAAATCGACTCGATGATAACTGTTATTCTATTGCGATTAACTGATTTTATGCCAGCAAGTATCATCACACTCATAACGATTCTCTACGCAAGCGCATGAGTTATTGCGCTTATTGGATTTCTCCCTACTCTCAAGGATCTTTTTCTCGATAAGAAAAATAGCGCTAATCCCCTCACAGCAATGACTTGGGCTACAACGAATGGAATAGCTACTTTATATTGATTTTTTGTAGTGAAAGACATTTTATTCACGCTCATATCTTGAATCTCCTGTATTTGTTTCATTATGATCTTCGGCATGAGTCTCTACCTTTCTAAAAATTGAATCTCCTATGAGTCTACATCTCTATAATACCCTCACTCGCACGCTCGAACCATTCAAGCCACTCAAACAAGATGGAGTCAAGGTCTACTATTGTGGACCAACACCGTATAACTATGCACATATCGGAAATCTCCGTAACTATTTAATGGATGATTTCGTCGTGCGAAGCATGCGATTTCTCGGATACAAGGTAAAAACGACGATGAATATCACTGATGTCGAGGATAAGATCATCCGTGATAGCAAGAATCAAGGAAAAACGATAAAAGAACTAACGGATTTCTATACAAAAGCATTTCTGGAAGACTGTGGGAAACTCGGGATAATCCCCGCAGACAATATCATGCCTATCACGGAACTGATCGATGATATGGGGGAACTCATTGATGGACTCATCCGGAAGTGATATGCGTACCTCGCTGATGATGGAAGCATCTATTACAGTGTCAGCAAATTCAAGAACTATGGAAAACTCGCCAATCTGGACTTCAAGGGAATGATATCGAGTGTTCGCGTGAAAAATGATGAATATGACAAGGAACAGGTTGCAGACTTTGCTCTCTGGAAGGCATATGATCCTGAGAATGATGGGGAGAACAAGTGGACAATATCGGTCACACTCAACGGTGAGAAAAAA
>JANPGO010000008.1:0-24902 GCA_031423995.1 Candidatus Altimarinota bacterium
TGCATTCAGGAGTTTCGATCTCTCGCAGTATGATATCATCCTCTGTTCGAGTAGCGCGGAGTCGAAGCAGGTTGCCCTCGGAAAATGGAATCGTACCCGTCATCCTGAGCGAAGCGAAGGATCTAGGATAAAAAAGAAAAGGAATCTGGATTCTTCGGCTTTGCCTCAGAATGACGGAAGTGAGAAGCCAAAGGTCATCGTCTATTGTCACACCCCGACTCGCTACTACTGGAGTCATGCGAAGGAATATGAGGACATGATGGAGTTCGGGTGGCTCAATCCGCTCGTGAAAGCAGTATTTCGACTCGTGAAGTGATGGATGCAACGAGTGGACTACGCAGCAGCACAAAGGGTGGATTATTTCATCGCGAACTCTCGAACGACTCATGATCGAATACAGAAGTACTACAAGAGAGATTCAGTGGTGATATATCCTGGAGTGGAAACTCCCATTTTGTCATTCTCCGCAGGAGAATCTCTTTCCGAAGAATCCCAAGAGATCCTCGCTCCGCAAGGATGACAAAAACAAGATTACTATTTGGGGCTCTGACGCTGTATCCCCTACAAGCGCTTCGACCTCCTCGTTGATGCATTTAATCAGAATGGACGGAAACTCATCCTCTGTACTGCGACAGATACACCACTCTTTCACGAACTCAAGGCGCGATCAAAGTCAAATATTGAATGGAAATTTCGCAACACAAATGAGGAAAAGTTTATTCTCATGGCGAATGCACGAGCATTTCTCTTCCCGCCAGAAGAGGACTTCGGACTTGTTCCCGTCGAAGCGATGATGCTCGGAACACCCGTGATCGCCTATGGAAAGTGATGAGCTACAGAATCGGTGATCGATTGAGAGACAGGATTGTTTTTCTCTCCACAAACTCCTGAAGCACTGAATGAAGCTATAGAAAAATTTGAAAAAATGCACTTCGATGGTACAATGATATGCAACCATGCAGAACAGTTTTCAAAGGAGAAATTCCAAATAAATATTCAACAATTCATCGACAAATATGCCTAAGAAAATCATCCAAATATCCCCCTATAGTTTCGATCATCCTGGTGGAGTCGAGCAGTACGCTCGCACGCTTCAGGAGATTTTTCCTGATGATATGATGACATTTGCGGGAGGGGAAGATTTCGCGATTATCGAACCCGTGATGCACTGTCCCCTTCCCTGTTTTTGGCGAGCATGATTCTGGAAAATATTCGATTCAATACAGAGTGCAAATACCTCTATGATCATTTCTCATATACGATTCGCCCCAACGAGCTGGCTCGCCTTCTGGATTGCGAAACAGAGAAAAATTCCATACATCCATATCGAACATGGAACCGGATTTCTCGTGCATAAAAATCCCCTCATCGCTGGTATAGCGAAACTCATCGATCTCACGATCGGAAAGTATATCATCAGGCAAGCCGATCGAGTTATCTGTGTCAGTGAAGCAGGGAAAAAATGGGTAAACACAACCTTTGGACGCACAGAGGGTATCGATGTCATCTATCGTGGATTTGATTTCCCAAAGGTTGAACGAAGACACAATGCTATAAAGAAAGTCGGCTTCGTCGGACGGCTCACGGGGCTCAAAAATGTCTCATCACTCATTGAGGCCCTCGCTGAACTCAGGGAAGAGAAATGGATACTCGAGATCGTCTGAGATGGTGAAGAGCGCGAAAATCTCGAGAAACTGAGTGAGTCACTCTCGATCGAGAATCGAATTATATTCCATGGAGCAAAATCCCATGACTGGATCATGACAGAATTCTATCCAGGTATCGATATCTTCGTGAATCCGAGCCTGCAGGAATGACTCCCAACGACCGTCATCGAAGCGCTTGGGATGGGATGTCAGGTCATCGCGACGGATGTCGGAGGGACAAGGGAGATAGGGGGAATCATCCTTATCGATCCTGAGAAATCTTCCCTAAAACAATCACTCAATGAAAATCTCTGAAATCCTGATTTTCCTTCGGTAAAAAAAAGTCAATTCACCCTGGAATCGATGAGAGAGAAGTGTCTATGATCTTTTTCGTATGATTTTTTTCCACACACTTAAGAGGAAAGGAATATGGAACGGAAAGGTTATCGTACGAAAGAAAAAAGCCTGAGAAAAACCAGGAAATTTTTTTCGGTATTTCCATATGAGTTGTAGAGTCATCCACTTCATCATATAGAGATTTTTCGAGGTTGTACTTGTCGAACGTACTCGATAGGTGACAAGCGTTTCTGGGATATTCGCTCATCGAGTCATCTGGAGTATCCGAAGCCAGAGATCATAGTCTTCACAGAGATTGAAGTCAGGAAATCCTCATGTGGCAAGGAAATAATCTTTTCGAAGGAGGACTGATGACTGAATAAATGGATTCGTGATGAGGACTGATTTTTCTATTGTTTCGGGGGATATATTGAGATGCTCCGAGATACCGATGAGTAGCCCTGATTCGTCGACAAATCGTGCCCAGGTTCCAACGATACCAATGTCAGGATTTTTCTCGAGAAACTTGAGCTGCCCTGTGAGCTTGTCTCAATCCCAGATATCATCATCATCGATGAAGGAAATATACTCTCCCCTTGCGAGTTCTACTCATCGGTTCTTTGACCAAGATCGTTCTTGATTCTCAATATTTCTCTCATACTGGATCCGATCATCATTCTTTATATATGTTTCTACAATTTCTCTTACCCGTTGGTCAGTCGATGCATCATCGATAATGATCAGCTCAAAATTCGGATACTCTTGTGACAGAACAGATTCAATTGCTTCTGCAAGAAATCGAGAACCATTGTACGTAGCAAGTATGACAGAGATTAGAGGAGTACCCATGAAGGCGGTATGAGATTCTGCGTATTGAAAGTATCTGTCTGGAGCCATTTCTTTGGTGCGATAATCATTTTATCAGGATTTCGACCAAGATAAGCTCACCACCAAGAGAAACTACTATTTGCAAGAATATGATGAGAACATGAGTACATAAGACGAAGATCCTCGTGTCATGCCTTTCAATTATAGTCCACAAAATGAAATTGTATTCCGTCTGGAAAATGGATGTTCTCCTTACACCACGTAATGTCGTCAGAAAAGATGAAAAACACTGGATTTCAGATTTTTTCTATCATCGACTGGATTGCAGTTTCATAGTATCCAATGGAACATACTCCATGCCATTTATTTGCTGTATCCAGCGTGACATAATCTCCTCGGCGGACATGAATCGAGACAGCATTTTTTTCTGCAGATGCTATAGTATCGAGCATTTCACGATTCTGGTCACTCACAATTGTCTGAACAGTAAATATTCTCTGAATATCTTCACTGTACTCAGCGAAATATCGATATGACTGAAACCAGCCATCGAGATATGCCTCCTGAGGAAAATCTTCGATCAACTTTCCTCACTGTTCTTTGATATATTTTTTTCATATTGCAATACGCTTCAAGAGAGCAATAGCCTCAGGATGAAGCCATCGGGAAGTAACTACTGAAGGTAACGTATAGTCCTTTTTTATCCCAAATACTTCGAGTTCAAAATACCGGAAGGTCCAGTTCGCCCAAATAAAACGGTTTTCCAGAAAATATGGATCGAGTATAATAGGCTCGCCATATTTCTGAGAGAGGCTATATGCGAGAGCATATCCGAACATTTGATTTCCCAGTCATCATTGGAGCTTGAGTGTAGGCATAGTTATTTTTTTGCAAATAAAGGTTGCCAGCTAAAAAATAATATGCTGAACATATAACCTTTATACTGATATTTCCTGAGCGTATTCTTCTGAAATAAAAATCGTATTAATATGAGTATCCGCATATATTTTATACTTTTGCTCTTTGAGATAGGTCTCAAAAAAGGATGTAAGCTTGTCTCATCAACCATCTTTCTTATACTCAATTGTTTCCAAAACTATCGCCTTAGGTCGAAAGCGATTCCAATCATTACTCTTAAGCACTTCCATATCAAATCCTTCAGTATCAACACTGAAAAAGTCAATATCTATACCAATGCTACATTCAGAAAGCACTTGAGAAAGTGGCTTCACTGGAATCATATATTCCTTCTTCAGTGGATGTCATTGTTTAATATAATCTTCTGCAGAACTTTTATTGAAAGTGGAGAGTGTGTCAGGATGAATTTCATAAAAATTCATCTCTCCAGACTGAGGAGCAATACCAATATTAAGATTTGTATCTCTCTTTCTGAGGAAGAAATTTTTTATGAGTGCGGGATTGGGTTCTATATTAATACCATGCCATCAGCGACTCTTATAGAAAAAATACGTATTGCTCAATCGACTCGGATGGTTCGCTCACACATCAACGTAGAAACCTCCTCTTTTATGCCGAAAAAGAAAATCTAAAATCATATCCTCTCATGATTGTGAATACGACTTCCTTCATGGAAAGAAATAAGAGAACACCTCTCTTGGTCTTGTTATGAGAATATGGATATTTTTTTTAATTGAACTCATATTATATGTTACTTAGGAAAGGCTTATACCAAAGAAGTGAATTACGAATAGCTTATGAGGCAATTCTATTGGGAGGAGTATAGGGAGAATTTTTCAAAAAACAAACGAAAAATATCGTAAAATTCCCTCATTTAGAAGGAAAATTTATTGATTCCACTAATATTTTTTGAGAAAAACTGATTTTCAATATAATTCCGAAACTTACCAGAATAATCGATCCTATCCCTATATAATGCCAAATCTTTCCAATTTAAGATGATACATTATTTTTATGTCATTATTTATAGATTGATTGGGAATATACTAAAAGTATTGACCATAATCAGCTAGCGTATTTGATTGAGGAAAGATCTGTGGCTATTTATAAAAATTAAAATAATCTTCATGAAACACATGCGAGAACTAATAAGAAGAACTACTATAAAGCATCTTCTTCCAATCTATAGATATTTCTCTAGAATCCATTCTCAGAAAGTATACGATACTATTGATCCTCAATATGTTGAAACAGATAGAATTTTTTTCTACTGAAATAGATGCATGTTTGTGAATGCTATTCGTATGGAGTCTGCACCTTGAACATACGAAACCATTCTTCTTGAAATTCAAAAAATCCTTCAACCCAATAGCAATATTCTTGATTATTGATGTGGTGCACATAAGAGTGCTTATCTTCGTAGTTTATATGGTCCAAGAGTATCATCTGCGGATATTCTCGATCTAGAAATAGATAATTTCTATAAGATTAATCCGAAAGATTCATCTGTTCCAATTGAAGATGGATCATTTGATATTGTAATTGCCTCAGAAGTTATAGAACATGTTTTTTCTCCGTTCGTCTTATTAGATGAACTCATTCGCATATCAAGAGAATATGTTATTATCTCAACTCCAAATCCTGCTTCTTTACGAAGTAGGAGACAATTCTACAAAACATGATTTCTCTCTTGGTTTTGACCAGATAATTGGAATTATCACTTGAGCCCAGTGTTTTATTGGCAAGTAGAGAAGTTCCTTCAGGAAAAAAAGCTAAATTTCAAGCGAATAGCCAATCATTCCTTTTATGATTTAAATGGTGATGATATAGAGAATGCTGAAGTATTTATCTATATAATCAAATTATAGGGTCTAGAGGTAATTCCTCTAGAATATCAATAGCTGACAAGACAGGCGACTATATTCGTGCAAGAAGGCGTGTAATAGTTTTTTTGTGAGTAAAATTATCTAATGAATATTTCCTCGGAGTATATGAATTCAGTTTCCCGAGAAATAACTGAAAAGCAACTGGAAAATCATTTTCTGAACTAAAAAACATACCACATTCATCAGTTAAATATGGTGCACTGATGTGTGAATCGATCCATGTGTTTCATCTGTACTCGCAATATCCTCGATTCCATACGAGTGTCGGAACGCCCTTCATCCACGCCTCATGAAGCGCAATTCACTGAGTCTCTGAAGTCTGAAGATAAATAAGAAATTTTGCCTTTGATAAAGCTTCTAGATACTCATCTTTATCATATTTCCCATACTCAAATAACTCATATTGTATTCACTCTTCACTCAGAGTGGAGCAAACGGTGTGAAACAAATTTTCTGGGCATTCTTTCTTAAATATGATTACTTTATCATTTTTTTCTCTTGGACCAAGATCATCAGTTCAAGCTGGAAAAAGAAAAATGCGTGAATCATTTTTCCCGAGCATGTGAAAAAACCAATCACGTATCCATGTCGACGGTACAACAATACTATCGATTTCTGGATGGAAAAAAATATCGCTTGCAGAAGTAGGAGAAGTAATATTCGGTCAAACAATAAGCTTCTTTATCCTTCCCTTCAATTTCAATCATAGTGCATAACGCAAAGCTTCTACACCAATTGGTACATATACTATTTCATAGATTTTCTCATATTCAGGATTTTGATTCCAGTGTATATCAGGAAATTCTTGTAGTCATTTTATTATACTTTCTAGTGCAGAATTTGGTCCATATGTTCGTATTTTGAGGATTTTTTTTAGGAATATATTTACAAGAAAAATAAATCGTAAATATCCCGATAGTGGCTCGGATATGATAGTAAATGGCGGTGTTCATACTATTTTCGTAGTATCTTTCATATAGTATGATATATTTTTACAGCAAACGTATACAGATGGAGTTGCAGAAGTATTTGTTTTATTTTTTTATGTCAATTATTTCCATCCTTTACTGATATCTTCTTGTGTAGATAGGATGTATCTATAAAATCTCTCTTGTAGTCAATGAGTCTTTTTGCTATATTGAATCGAGATATTCAAAGATAGAGAAGTATCACCTTATTACTATTCTCTTGAATTACTTTATTCAAGTTTCTCCACTCTGGCTCTATCTGTGCAAGGAAATTAGACTCATTTATCTGATGGAGTATTATATTATAGGAAGTGACCTCTCATAAATCAGGCAAAGCATTATCATATATAAGAAGAAACTCTGATTCTGGTGGATAAGTGGAGAATATAGCTTGAATATTTGGCGGTATTATCTTTTGAAATTCTCATGGTATGCAGGTAGTATCTTCAAGCATACGAATTGAGGAGTAGATTTTTTTTATGCTATACTCAAGGTAAATCCGAGCATAATGAACAAAAAACTCTTTCTGGGAAAAGATTCTGCCATCAGTCAGAAAAAGAAAATCCCATTGTTGAGAATCTCAGTCATGGATGTAGAGGAGATTTTTCATAATTACAGGAGTTCAGTTTTATTGATAGCAGTATTGTACCGAAAAAGTCAGAAATGATGCACTTTCTTGTGGGGAATATGATTGAATTCGATAAATGATCTCAGGTTTTCTTCACTACTCACATATTCTTTTGTCATTTTCTCAGGATTCATCGATTCGATATACCGGAGAAAAACGTCTCGTTTCATGGCAAAAAGTGTATCATCAAAAACATGCTCGGACGGCGTCGAAGTCGATCAATCTGAATAGAGGTATGATGCAGATGAAACTATGGCATCGTACTCACATCAATATTTTTCTATATATTCGAATACAAGTGGCTCGCACATAATATGTCGAATTGTGTAGTAGATAATCCAATCTGCACTATGAACTATTGATTTATAGTGGTCATAAATACCCATACATGATTGATATTCTCAAGCCCCCTTATTCGTCTTCCCGAGGTGATTATTATTCAGAAGGAGAAGGTTCGGAAAGTACGCCAATTCATCCTGGAGATTCTGATTGAAGTCAATACGTTTTTCTTTGGTATTATCGACAAGAATAATATCAGCATTCTGGGGCAAAATCTCTCGGATTCGATGTAGTGCAACAGCATAGAGATCTTGCCTATCAGTATCTGGATCTTGGACACAGTACGATCAGAATCAGAGTATGAGAATTTTATTCATGTTTTTGAAAGATAGTGAGATGTGCATCTCAAGAAAATATATTTTTCTGTATCAGATAAGCATCAAGTCTTCAAAGCTGCCTGATGAGTTTTTGAATGATTTGAGTATTTTTGAATGGATAATGATCAATGGCTCAGAATATTGCTGGTATTGCAGCAAATCTCCTAAAAGTAAGAAGTTTTATATTCCTCATTGTATATACTGATGCATAATCTTCATAGGAACTAATTGATTCAAATGGTGATGCTGCATGATTATGAGCGATGGAAGCTGCAGAATTCTTATGAAAGAGTACCATTGGAATCTTTATGATACTCGCTAAAAAGTCAATGAACTTTAATTCTACAATGAATTTTGGAACCTTAATAAAAATTAAAACAATGAGGGCATTTGTCTTGAGTTGCAAACTTGAGAGTATATACGAGTCGTTGATCATGAGAATTCATTCTTTTTTCAAAAGCGTATTTACGCTGAACTCAAGCACACGTTTTGGGTCAACAAGATGATGGAGTGTTCCATGTGTTATGATAACATCATATCAGTCTATATCAAACTGTATTTCTTCTATTTTATTGAGATCACCCTTTACGAGTATGTATTTTTTATTATGTATTGTTTGCTCCTTCCTTGATTCTGAGAGACTGATATCAATACAGGTTATTTCACTTACATTATCTACTTTTGCAATCTCTTCAGAAAGCCATCCATTACTTCATCAGAGTTCGAGTACTCGAATATTCTTTTTCTCCAGCGAAGCAATACAATGAATTTCTTCATCAATGATACCATTTCTGTAGGTTCTGTACGGAACTGATTCTTTAACCATATCATATGTCATAGTAGAGGTTCATGCCACCCCCCATGTCTCGATTTCTTTCTTGAGGAGATCATCATATTCTTTGGAATATATTGTATGTTTTCATTTTATGAACCTTTCCATAAGAACTAATTATTGAAACTTTCTGATTGATGCAATCACAAGTGCCACATCTTCATCTGATAAACTCGGATAGAGTGGGAGCGTCAGAACCTTTTCCCAGACTTCATGCGCAATCGGAGTCGGATTTCCATACTGCTTGTACATATCGTAGAAATTATTCGGTATATAGTGTACTCCCGTAGAGATCTCGAGTTTTGCGAGGTATTCATTGAGTTCATTTCGATATGGTGTCTTGATGACATAATTGTGATGAGCACTCTCGGCATAGTCACGAAGCACTGGAAGCTCTATCCAATCAATCCCCTTCAGTCACTCATTATACATTTCGGTAATCTGCTTTCTCCTTCCATTGGTGAATGGAAGTTTTTTGAGTTGTTCGATTCCGATTGCAGCATTGATATCATTCATATGATACTTGTACCCGAGACAATCAATATTGTAGTACCAAGCATACTGCCCCCCCTTCTCACGATCGTGAGTATCCTTATCCATACCAACCCATCGGAGCTTCTTGATCTTCTCATAATACTCCTTATTATTGGTGACGAGCATTCCACCATCACCTGTAGTGATATTTTTCACTCCATGAAAAGAAAAACATCACATATCACCGATCGTTCCGAGCATTTTTCACTTATATTTCCCGCCTGTCGCATGGGCACAATCTTCGATCACTTTCAGATTATGCTTTCGCGCGAGTTCCATGATGGCATCCATATCACATGCTTGTCATCCATAGTGGACCGGGATGATGGCACGAGTATTTGGAGTGATATTTTTGGCTATCTCACTCGCAGAGATATTGAGCGTATCACGTTCAATATCGGTAAATACAGGAATACCCTGATTGTAGAGAATGGCATGATTCGACGAGACAAATGTCATCGGGGTGGTGATCACTTCCTTCCCTTCCATATCGCATACTATTGCTGCTAGATGCAGTGCTGCGGTCGCACTGTTCATCGCGAGCGCATACTCAGATCCGACGAATTCTGCAAAACGTTTTTCGAATTCTTCAACTTTTGGACCCATAGCAACCCAGCCGGATCGCATGACTTCTGCCATTGCATTGATCTCTTCATCTCAGAGATAGGGTTTGAATACATTTATCATTGGATACCAAGATTATGAAGTAAGGTGTGAATTTCAGGAATATCCTGTGGTTTTATCCTGACGTAATCATCATCATCATGCACCTCAGATGCAAGACTGAGAACTGTGACTCGCTCATCTGTGAGAGGGATGAATATATGATATACTCCTACTGGTACCGAAGCGGTCACCATATAACCGAGATCGATTGTATAATTTTTTATCGAAAAGTCATTTTTGAATTCTTTTTCTCCGAGAATGATCGCGAACATCGTGTGTTCCTGAGTACGATAGTCGACAAAAATCCAGAGCGCGCTTCCTGAAAGGGTACAAAATCGATCAATATTCTTCCCATGATAGTGTCCACCCCGAGCAACATGCTTCCCTGTCGCAACCGAAGCATAGATGTGACCAAGTTTCCCTCAGAGAAATGGATGAGCAATTCCTCCAGGAACAATCTCTCCAAGGTATCCTCGGTGATCGGATATGAGCTTGTTCTCGAGGAACTCAAGTCATGGAATGTGATGTTCAGTTGAGAGTGACATGAGTTTATGCTTGTGGTGATAATAATCCTAGTGCCTCATCTGGTAATAGGAATGATGCAATTTCAGTCTCAGTCGGTTCTTGAATATCTTTTCTCCTAGCAATAAATGCTTGCCTTGCAGCCAATAATTCCTGAAAAAGAGCCTCTCCTGCCTCACCTCCAATCATTCATTTCAATTCTTCTTTTTTTGCTTCAAAGTTGGTTACAAAACTTTCATCATCTTCAATAGTCAGAGAAGGTTGACTTCCAGTAGTTATTCGAACTGGAAACTTCGTATTATCTGGACTTGGATCAACTCGGAATTGGAAAAAAAATCTTGCTCCATTTGTTCAAGTTAAAATACGTTCATACTTTATCGACCGTTGCTCATAGTAGTTAAATGCAGAGTTCTCAAAATTATCTCTATCATTAAGACAAAGAATTCTGGTTTGAAATACAGTTCCACTTTCTGAATTCCTTCTCTCTATCTTTAGATAACCATCATTCAGTCGAGTATAGGTCGTCACATGTGATCCTGAGCCACTTCATTCTGCCTCGCCAGCTTGGAATGTCACAGTAACTGAATTTCCTCATACCTCCGGAATCTGTGTCAATGAGGTCACCTTCAGGAATGGATCCACTATATAGAGTTTACCGACTATCGCTGCAACCATAGTGACATGGTCAGCAGGTGCTGCAGTTCAATCTCGATTGATCACGAATGATAAGCATCGACTCGGACCTCACGATGCACTTATCACCTGTCATAGTGTCTGAGCGCTATTATAACAATTCCTATTAGGAGTAGTATTCCCGAAGCCTGCCTCCCACATTCAGACTGCAGCTTGGTGCATAGCGTCAGTAAGCTGATCAAGATTTACTCACTCCTGTAATCTGTTGGCTCTTCTTAAAACATCATTTGCAACTGGTTCTACTCAATTAAGTCATGATCATAATGATGTGGCATTTCCAGGAGTGTTTTGAACATCCGAATTTTGCATAGTCAGAAGAATTAAGAAATAGACATTTTATTTAGTATTATTCAGAAGTTGATACTCTTGTTGGAGTTTTGCCCAGGAGTGCTCATACCATTTTTCATTCTTCACATACCAGTCGATCGTCATCTCGATACTCTGTTCGAAAGTATGTTCTGGAGTCCATCCGAGATCATTCTTTGCCTTGGTGTAGTACATCGCGTAGCGCGTGTCGTTACCTGGACGATCCTTCACATAGTTGATGAGAGATTTCGGTTTACCGAGTTTCTCAACGACAACATTCGCCACTTCGATATTCGATGTCTCACGTTCCGTCGAGAAGAAGTAGGTCTCACCACTTTTCCCGAGATGTAGGACTCGATCGATCCCTTCACAGTGGTCTCATACGTAGATGTAGTCTCGCATATTATGTCCTGATCCATGGACGGTGATCGGACGATCATTGAGAGCATTCAGGGTGAACCACGGAACAATCTTCTCAGGAAATTGGTAGGGACCAATATTGTTCGTACAGTTCGAGAGGGTGATATTCATCCCATAGGTATGTCTATACGCTCGCACGAGGTGATCCGCAGCAGCCTTGCTCGCCGAGTAGGGATTCTGAGGATTGTAGTTGGACTCCTCTGTGAACTTGATTGAGAGATCATCGAGCGGAAGCTCACCGAAAACTTCGTCCGTCGAGATAAGATGAAATCGATCGACTCCCACGAATTTCGCAGCCTCGAGGAGGCTATGCGTTCCGAGGATATTCGTCATGAGAAATGGGTAGGGATTTTCGATGCTCTTATCTACATGACTCTCTGCAGCAAAATGCGCCACAAAGTCAGGTTTTTCTTTCACAAATATTTCGAGCATTTTGTGTCGCTCGACGATATCTTCACGATAGAAGGCAAATCGATCAGAAAATTTCTCAATCGCCTCCTTCAGATTATCGAGATTCCCTGCATAGGTGAGCTTATCCACGACGATCACTCGATAGTCAGGATATTTCTTCAAGATGTGATAGACGAAGTTGGCTCCGATGAATCCAGCTCCACCAGTGACGAGTACTGTACGTTTCATAGTGCAATGAGTAAGAATTATTTCTTGAGGATAACTGTTTTATATATCGGATTGTGCCGTTCTGGATTATTTTTATCCATGAAGTCAATCTTTGAATAATCATATCCTTCTATTCGGTAGTTGACCCAATCTGCAAAGTACGGTCTATCTTGGCTCACGACACCTGCGAGTGCATCGAGTCAGCAACCGATATCGATAATTGGACAATTCACATACTGCTTCATGAGTGGCATGAGTGCATACTTCACACTTCATGACCCAAGGAGCACAATCTTTGCCTCAGAACGGATAAGCTGTTCTGCTATTTTCTGAGAAAGTCATTCTGCATCATCAGCCGCTCATTTTTCAGGGATTTCTATGAAGGTATCGATTTGCTCTACACCGAGGTACTTCCTGTATTCCTCATATTGCATGAGTTCCTGTATAAGTTTTATTTTTTCAGAACCTCAGATCAGACAGATTCATTCAGGATAGTTTCGAAAAACCCATCGACTCGATACAAGGGCATAGACTGATTCAAGGTAAAATTGAGGAATTTTCATGAATCGCTGGTAGAATATTTCTCCCTTAAAATGGCTGATCATCTTCAGTACTGGTATGAGAAAAATACGACAAGTAAAAAGAGCCAGGAGCTTATCTCAGATGAGCTTTTTGATCTTTGTATGGAGCTCCTTTTTCGGGCGATGTGACTTGATACCCAAGAGGAGATTTGCAAGCGTGAAAAAATAGTAGACCGCAAGTGATCGAATTTTTGTCATGCAATGGCGCTCTACGCTGATCACCTCATTGTTCCAAAAGAGATCTCTATACTGCGTCATATTGATATCCTTATATGGTTTCGTGAGTGCTCTATTTCCTGGTTTTGCACTTCCAATTGGATTCTCCCTCAGAAAATAATAATCTCCATCGCCAAATCGAAGAATATTGAGATTTTCTTGAAAGTGAGATTTCTCCTTTATGAGTCGGTTGAGACGCATGAAATTTGACTGAAAAGTCTCTCTCTTAAAAAAAGAAGGTCGTCCGAAGTATTTTACGTTGAGAATATTGTTTGTCTCTGTTCATTGGATCCAGTATTGTCCATGGATCTTTGGAAACTTGAGCCTTCGGAAAATCATGATATCATGCGCCCACCAGCTATACCCCATATTGAGGAGACTTGATTGAAGTGCGTTTGCCAGATCATTGCTGAGAGGTTTTGAATAATGAAACCCTCGTTTTTCTACCTCGGATATGATATACTCTTGTCATCGAGGATTCTGATGTTGATCATTGCCATGTGATGCCTCTGCTGACCACGTGAGGACGAGGAGATCTTTCGCAGATTTTGTAATATTATCAATAAAATTCTGTTCCCCAGATATTTCGATATGTTCACCCACTTCAGTCGAATTCACGATATCATATATTCCTCCCGTATCATAGGGTTGAGCAAGGTCAGCAATCTGTATATTCTCTCGTATAATAGGATGTGCATGTTTTTTTGCCCACTCAAAGTAGTCAACTCATGTTACAGAAATATGTGGGTATTTCTGTTTCATATACTGCATCACTCCCCCGTTATTACAACCAAAATCTCCAAAACTCTCAACAAGAGTGAGATCAAATACGGATTCCAGTGCCTGAAAATAGAGCTTGTACGGAAGTGTACTTCGACTATATTCATCTTCATAGTATTGGGCTTCTAATTGTTTTTCCATAGTGAAAAGATTACTTATTACTTGTATTTTTTTTGTAGACACCATAAATTCATGAGCCTATCAAAAAATGGACTCATCCCTGAAATAATGACTCAAAACGTTGACTCACTATATTCAAAAGTCCAAAAACAGGAAATAATATTCCCAAAATCATTCCATTCACTGGATAGTCTCGATTGTATCACCAAGAAATCATATCAAGATCACTCATGACTCCAAGGGTCCAAAGTCATTTTTGTGTGAATGGTCGTACATGGGTTGGATCAACATAGAAGTTGAGATTTCCTGGAAGGAGAAGCATCTTTACACTTGATGTAGCGATATATGCGATTGCTTCGGTTTTGAGCACTCGATATATTTCATTGTATTGTTTCACAGGATGATCGAGATGTTCTATTACTTGAGTTGAGATAACCAAGTCAAAACCTTCGTCTCAGAATGGGAGAATACCATCATCCTTGATTTGTGAGAATTGAATACCTTCTCCATAATACTCAGAAACATCTCATATATCGCAGCCATAGAGTTTGAGATCTGGCCGTATATCATGGATATCATGAAGAAGTACTCCCCTTCCGCAACCAATATCGAGAACCTTTGCTCCATACGGGAGGTTCTGGATGTAATGAAAGGCGATATGAAAAAACTTTATATGTTTTGCGACTCAGAGTTGAAAATACCGTAATTTTTTTGCAAAGGATGCTCCCGATGTATGTCATGCATATTTTTGAAAATATCACTTATTGAATTGAGACATAGTTATTTGGAGTTATAATTCTCGAGAAACCACTGATATGCTAACTGAATTCCATCTTCGAGTTCGACTTCATGTTTCCACCCTGTTACCTCGATACGGCTGACATCGAGGAGTTTTCGAGGAGTACCATTCGGACGGCTCGTGTCCCAGAGTATTTCTCCATCGAAACCGACAATTTCCTTTACGAGATATGCAATTTCCTTGATCGAGCAATCCTTCCCTGTTCCGATATTGAAGAATATATCTCCTGTTTCATTCTGTTCCTTGCTCGGGGTAAATGTATTCATAAGGTGAATACATGCTCGAGCCATATCATCAGAATAGAGAAACTCTCGAAAAGGAGACCCATCTCCCCAAAGAGTAACGCTTGGAAGTGTATTCATTTTTGCTTCGTGAAATTTTCGAATCATTGCTGGCATCACATGGGATTTCTCGAGGTCAAAATTATCAAATGGACCATACAGATTCGTCGGCATACAGGCAATATACTCCGTACCGTACTGACGATTATAGCTCTGACAGAGCTTGATTCCTGCGATCTTAGCAAGCGCATATGCTTCATTGGTGGGCTCGAGGAGACCTGTCAGCAGTGAATCTTCACGTATCGGCTGATCCGCAAGACGTGGATAGATACAGCTCGAACCGAGGAAGAGGAGTTTCTTGACTCCATTTGTATATGCAGATTCGATGACATTGTTCTGGATTCTCAGATTCGTCAGAAGGAAATCTACTGGATAGGTATTGTTTGCGACAATACCACCAACCTTAGCAGCTGCAAGGATGATGTATTCAGGTTTCTCGCTCTGGAAAAATGCCTCTACCGAGAGAGTATCGGTGAGATCCAGTTCATCATGGGTTCGATAGACGAGACTCGTATATTCAGCTTTCTCAAGATTGCGAACAATAGCCGACCCAACGAGTCATCGGTGACCTGCAATATAGATTTTTGAATTCTTTTCCATATATTTCTATAAAAAATAAGCGTCAGGATTGTATCAATATTTCCGCTTTTGTCACATAAAAAAACTCCCGAATTATTTCGGGAGTCAAAGATTATCTTGATTTAGATCCATATTTCAAGTATCAAAAAAACGAGGAAGCATACCTGTAAATACGGCAACAATACCTTCGCTATCTCACTCTCATGTAAATGCAAGTGTGTGGGCAACATAAGTTGGAAGAATAATAGTATCTCATGATCAGAATGGAGTCTGAATAATTTCTCATACCTGAACCGTTCCATCTACCATAGACCTTACTCTCGTAAGCAATATTCACACACCTTTTTCCATGCAAAACCCTTCGGAAAATCTTGATCAAATTCATCATGTCAACGTATGGAAATGGTCACCTAGACCCCTTCATAACTCAATACTGTTCTTGAATACAAAATATCGTTTACCCGAAATATTGATTTCTATATAATTTCACTCATCAATGCGCCGTCGATCGTCAAGTCGATTATTTTCCTGAGTTCACACATCGAGTTGCATTAGCCCTATAATCTTCCCATGTGTTTCTCGATATTGGACAAGTGCAGGGTAAGTATTTGAATCTGGAAATACATATATTCACGGGTGATCTTGAATCACTTGATCAGCACTTTCGATGAGTCTTTCTCTGAGCGAGGGGAGTTGTAGGTCAGTATTCATAACTATTCTCATTTAAGAGTATCCGCAACATCACCCGCAACTCATCCCTTGACTCAGTCTACTCATGATTCATTCACTAAATTTACAATAAACTCTACTGGATCTTCATTACTCTGTAGATCAAGTTCACTCGCAATCCGAGTACAGATCATACGGTATATTTTATCTTGCCAATCAAAGAAATTTTTTACTTCAGCTCATTCTCCTGAAGCTCCTTGGGTTATATCCTTTAGTTCCTCAACTGTACCTTCCGAAACTGCGAGTCACTCTTTCCAGAGAAACGGATATGCATCAGAAAAATCTGCAAATGCTGCACGATCTACGAAACTTGATACTTGAATATTAGAGGTATATCCTTCGAATTTTGGATTCTTCGCCCCTACCATATCTGATGCAATATGAATGACCATCTCAGAAAGACTTCTCTCTGGATTGAGGACGACTCCTGACTCACTCATCACGATAAAATCCTTTAGACTTGTATGACCAATAACTTTTCTCATCATTGAGGCAATCTCAATATCACTCCGTCAAGCTTTTGATCATGTCTGTTCAAGCTGCTCCCTCAGTTTATCATACCACGCTTCACTATATGGTTTTAAACCTGCAACTTCTTTTTTTCATATGACTTCGAGATGCTTGAGCGCATTATGAAGGACTGCCGCTTGTACTACAGAATCTCTCACCTCTTGCTTTATTGCTCATGCCCTCAGTAATGCATCAGCGATCTTCTCTGCAACGAAAACAACCATACCGGTCTGTAGGCGAGCATTTTCGAATGATTCAGCATCTTCATTTCAAGAGAAAGGACTCTTATATGGTCATGTTGATAACCCGAGTGCATCAAGAATATGAAAAAACTCTGGGTACATACCCTCAAGTCTCACTAAATTAGCTTGAACTTATTCAGGAGTAAATGTACTTTTCAGAGTACTCGGAACTTCATGAATATCAGAAGCTCAATCTGGAAGAGTAGGAGTAGCCATAAATATTAAATTAATATAGTATGTATCCTATTCTAAATATATACTTTGTCAAACTATTCATACTGCGCGAGAATCTCATACCCGTGCTTCTTGAGGATCTCTTCTTTTCGAAATATTTCGATATCTGATTTTACCATTTCTGATACCATCTGGGCAATCGTGTACTCTCTTTTCCATCCCAGTCTTGTCTCTGCCTGAGTTGCATCTCAGAGCAGGAGATCAACCTCAGCAGGACGGAAATATCGTGAATCTACCTCGATGAGACAGGTATCAGTTCCCTTTTTGTAGCCCTTTTCTTCCACACCGGTTCCTCGCCACTCGATCTCGATACCAACTTCATGGAATCCCCATTCGACGAACTCTCGAACTGAATAGGTCTCCCCGGTTGCGAGGACGAAGTCCTCAGGAGTATCATGCTGGAGCATGAGCCACATACCCTTCACATAGTCTTTCGCATGTCACCAGTCTCGTTTTGCATCGAGATTTCCGATATAGAGTCGATCGGCGAGTCAGAGATGGATCTGTGCTACCGCTCGTGTGATCTTGCGTGTGACGAATGTCTCACCACGAACCGGAGATTCATGATTGAAGAGGAGTCCATTGACTGCGAACATTCCATAGCTTTCTCGGTAATTCACCGTCGACCAATAGGAGAAGAGCTTTGCGACACCATAGGGACTGCGAGGATGGAATGGAGAAGTTTCATTGTATCACTTTTCTGGCATATTATACCCAATACCTCCGAACATCTCGGAGGTAGATGCCTGATAGAATCGAGTTTTTTTCTCGAGACCATTCACGCGGATTGCTTCGAGCAGACGAAGGGTTCAAAGTCCATCGACATTGGCTGTGTATTCAGGCATCTCGAAACTCACCTTCACATGGGACTGTGCTCCGAGATTGTATATCTCATCTGGCTTAATATCTGCTATGAGCTTGATGAGATTGCCTGAATCTGTGAGATCGCCATAGTGGAGACGAAAGTGTACACCACGACTATGTGTATCTTGATAGAGATGATCAACTCGATTGGTATTGAGAAGGGATGAACGCCGCTTGATACCATGAACCTCATATCCTTGAGACAGGAGAAATTCAGCGAGATAGGCGCCATCTTGTCAGGTAACACCGGTAATAAGTGCTTTTTTCATAGATTATAGACTGTTAGTATATAGAATATTCGTATATCATAAGCTCTAGAGACTCTTATAATTTTTCCAATCATTCTTTCTGAATTTTCCCTTTATATCAAAGAAAATGCCATTTTCTCCTAAGAGTGAGCGTAAATCAATACCCGAAAAATCTCTATGATCCTGGGCATAGATGATACCATCATAACTTCCTTCAAGAGTACTGAGAATCTCATCCTGATGAAGAAATAGCTCTTCTAGAATATGTGGGTACAGATTTTTACTGTATGGATCATAGGCAGCTATCTGTATTCAGAATTCCTTCAATTCACGTATTACGGTAGCGATTTTACTATTACGAAAATCTGGAACATTTTCCTTGAATGTGAGCCCGAGAATCAGTATACGACTTCACTGTACCTGTTTTCCAGAATGTATGAGCATCTTCACAATCTGATTCGCTACATAGATTGGCATATCATCATTGATCTTGCGACCAGAGAGGATGACATCTGGATGAAGACCAAGTTTTTGTGCTCGTTTCGCGAGGTAGTATGGATCAACCCCAATACAGTGACCCCCGACAAGACCAGGGGTAAATCGGAGGAAATTCCACTTTGTCCCAGCAGCATCGAGGACATCAAACGTATTGATGCCGAGCTTATCACAGATCTTGGAGAGCTCATTCATGAAGGCGATATTGATATCCCGCTGGGTGTTCTCGATGATCTTTGAAGCTTCTGCAACCTTTATAGAGGTTGCCCTATGCAGTCACGCTGTTATCACTGAGCTATATACCTGATAGATCTCTTCAAGACTCTCTATATCAATACCGGAGATGACTTTTACAATCTTATCAACTGTATGTTCTTTGTCTCCTGGATTGATACGCTCTGGACTGTATCCGATCTTGAAATCACCCGGGCACTTGAGTCCACTTTCGCGCTCGAGTATCGGGAGACATATCTCCTCAGTGGCACCAGGATCAACAGTCGATTCATAGACAATAATCTGTCCTTCTCGCATGTTCTTCCCGATACTTTCAGATGCCTTGATCAGTGGAGTGTAGTCAGGATCATTGTTCTCAGTGACAGGAGTTGGGACTGTGACGATGACCATATCTGCCTTCTGTAATTCGGCTGGATCCTTTGTATAGAGGATATTCACTTCAGCGATTTTTGGACCGATTTCATCTGTAGAGTCTTTTCCATTCCTGAGTTCTTCGAGACGACGATCAGAGACATCGAATCCAATGACGGAGAATCATGACCGTGCAAAATGGTATGCCAGTGGGAGTCCCACATACCCGAGTCCAACGAGAGCAATAGTTTTTGTTTGCATAGTTTATACTGTGAGGAAATAATCTTTATTTTCTCGGTACCAAGCAATTGTTTTTCCAATCCCTGTTTGCATATCTATTTTCGGAGCATAGCCGAAGAGGGTACTGGCAAGAGTATAGTCTCAGAGTGAATCCTGGATATCCCCTCTTCTTCACTCAACTTGCTGAGTAGTTGCATGAGAATCTGTGAGTGTGAGAATAGTCTGAGCGAGATCTCGAATATAGGTTCTCTGTCCAAAGCAGATATTGAATCCTTTTCAGAAGGCTTCAGTATTCTCTGTAAACAGTGCGAGAATATTGGCATCGACCACATCATCAATATAGGTAAAATCCCGAGTCTGCATACCATCACCATTGAGTTCGAGTGGGATATTATCGTGAGCATTCTTGATCCAACGAGGAATGACCGCTGCATAGGCTCACTGTGGATCCTGCTTCTTGCCATAGACATTGAAGTACCTGAGCCCTACAGTGGGAAGTCCATAGGTCTCATAGAATAACTTGCAGTACATTTCCTTTGCGACTTTTGTCAGTGCATAGGGAGAGATTGGATTATAGGGCATAGACTCAACCTTCGGAAGGACTGGAGTATCCCCATAGACTGACGAGGAAATCGCGCAAACAAATTTTTCTATATGGTATGTATGCGCTATCCAAAGGAGATTCAGGGTTCCTGTAATATTCTCTTCATTCGTCAGGATGGGGTCGACGATACTTTTCGGAACACTTCATCGTGCTGCCTGGTGACACACATGAGTGAATTCCTCTTTCCTAAACAAGTCTTCAAGAAATTCTTTATCCCGAATATCTCATTTAACGAAGGTAAAATTCGGATGCAATTCGAATTCAGCAATATTTTTATGATATCCATATTCCAGGTTATCAAGGCCCACAACAATATAATCGAGATGTAAAAGTTTCTCGACAATATTACTTCCGATGAATCAGGCGCATCCAGTGATGAGTATTTTTTTTGAATCCATAGAGATTGTTTGAGATCAGAAAACGAGAGTGAGTGTACAAAAATGAAGATGAAAATCAAGTTTGAGTCACCCTAAAGAAAGATTGTTACAATTTTTTGGAACTCTATTAGCCTCTCATCTCACTGAATCAGTGACTTAAGTCACCTAAGGGTCTCATATCACTCTGCATGCTTCTTTTCGGATCGAAGTTTTTCCAGTGCCTCAGGAACACTCATTCAAGATCATACAAGGTTTCAGAGATATCGATTTCGTGACTTCCCAAAACACGTTGCAATAATATCACCACCAAGAGAAAAGGATGAAAAATCAATACTATCCGAACCTCAGAGCTTCACGAGAAGAATCCTGAGCTCTATCAGCAGAGTGCAGAGAAAGTACCCGAGAGAAGAAAATCCTACTCATTTTCATTCGAGAAAACCAATATAGAGCGCAATAATATTTTTGAGTGCTCAGTAGAGTTCAACATTCCTGTATTCTGAAGTAAACCGTACTTGGAATTGTGGTGTTTCGAATATTTCTCGAAGTACTCCCGAAATTGCACTCTCTGAAATTCAGATATCAGCTCATAATTGAGTTCCATCAACGAGCTCTTGTGCAATCATTCAACCAGAGAGAACCGCATACGTATAATCAATGCCCGTAAGCGATGTAGCAAGAGTCTCGCTTACCGTATGGAGAGTTCCATTATCAATTCATTTTGAGAGATTTACAATTATCACTCCTTTCTTGAGAAATGCTCGAATCTCAGAAATCATCGACTCTATAAATTGATTTGGAATAACTAAAAGAACAACATCAATTGAAGGAAGAATTCCCCGAAAGTCATTCACAAATTCTATATTTTTTGGCACAGGAACTCCAGGAAAAAAAAATGGATGATACCCATTTTCCTTCATATATGCAACGGAAGTATGATCTTTCTCATATGCATAGAGATATGTATCAGGATGCTTTCTCGAAATATGAGTCAACAGAGCAAACCCAAACGCTCATACTCCAAGAGTGAGTATCTTCATATCGTATGGGTTAAAAAAATTTCTTAAATATCATCCGCAGAGCAATCCTGAGAGCTCCACCAAATCGCTGCCCCTTGGCAAGCGTATAGGAGTCGTAGTGAATATTGACAGGAACTTCCCCGATGTGGAATCATTTCTCCTGAATCTGATCGATGAGCTCACTTGCATACTCCATGCCATCCATCGTGAGCTGGACTCGATTCACTACTGCTGTTCGAAACATTCGGTAGCCATTGTGTGCGTCGGTGAGATTCACTCCTGAGATCACTGAAGTAAAAATTTTGCCTCACCAGAGGAGAATCCGTCTGATAAATGGAACATTCGATTCTGTCTTTTCGATGAATCGTGAACCAAAAACCACATCGATTGTCGGATGTTTCTCGAAATAGTGAAGAAACTTCGAAATATCCCGTATATCATGCTGACCATCTGCATCGAAGGTCACAATATATTCCCATCCAAAATTCAATGATTCCTTGCGAACAAAAGAAAATCCCGTCTCGAGGGCAGCACCAGCACCGCGATTGATCATATGTCGAATGAAGTAGATCTTTCATGGAAAATGCTCCTCGAGGAGCCGATCTGTTCCATCAGTCGATCCATCATCCACCACGAGAATTGAGTGAAACCCTGCATCAAAAATACTCTCTATCACTGAGAGAATTCGAGTCGCTTCATTGTAGGAGCGGATCAAGAAGAGAATGTTATTCTTGTGAATCTGCATAGCGTGTATTCTGGAGGGCTATCGCTCGAGTGATATAGGTGAGTTCTTCATGATTGGATTCTGTCTTTCTCAGAAGGAGGAGGACAAAATAGAAGAGAAAAGTGATTCCTGCATAGACGAGCACATCCGCTCCTCTCGATATCCCGAATATATGCCCGACATAATCGAGCGCGGTTGGAACGAAGGCAAAAAGAAGCAGTCATCCTCCGACTCCGAGAAATACGAGAAAATGCAGCGCATTGAATCGTTCACGACGAGCGATATCATAGGCTGCATAGGATATGATGCATCCTGAGATGATGAAAAATACCTGAAGGAGTGTCATGTTCTGAGAGAATTACATCGGAAGATTTGCAGGTGCAACATTACCAGAAGCGCTCATGTTTCCTGATTCTGTCGATGAACCTGTCTGCATCTTCTGATATTGATCGAGTGGAACTGCTGGATAGACTGAGCCACTTTGGACCTGTACATCTTTTGGAATACCATCTGTTGGAGACTGGTTCTCTGGAGCCTTCGGAGTGAAGGAACATGAAGCAAGAAGTGTTGAGACAAGTGCGAGAAGAACGATAGATCGCATAAAGGAAAAATAAAGAAGTAAAATTGTTTTTTCGTGTCTTGGGAGTATAATAAATTCCTCACTAAAGTCAAAACGCATGCAGACAGTCGATGGAAAAAATATTCGTATCCTCCATGGAGAATCTTGAATTCTCGAGATGATTCTCAGGAAAAATCGAAATATTACTTCTGAAATGGAAGCGAGATTTTTTGTATCATCACTTGCAGATCTACATGATCCTTTTCTCCTGCCCGACATGGAGAAAGCAGTAGAGAGAATCCTTGAAGCCCGAGAGAAACATGAGCGAATCATTATTTTCGGTGACTATGATGTCGATGGGGTATCGAGTACCGCCATCCTCGTACGGTTTCTCACTGAGATCGGATGCATCGTCTCCTATAGACTCCCCCACCGTGTTCACGATGGATACGGCCTCAAGGAATACTTCTTCGATGAACTGGCACAAAAAGAGGTGAAACTCGTCATCACGGTCGACTGTGGAACTCGAGATATCTGACCGATCCGGCATGCGAAATCCCTCGGCATCGATGTCATCGTGACCGACCATCATGCTGTCCCTGCAATCATTCCAGAAGAAGTCATCGCACTCATAAATCCGAAACGTACCGACTCCATTTACCCATTTCGTGAACTCGCTGGTGCGGGAGTGGCGTTCAAACTGTTACACGCGATTCACCTCACCCTCAATCCCTCTCCTAAAGGAGAGGGAAGAGCTACTCATTCCCCTTCTCTGAAGGAGAAGGGGTTAGGGGATGAGGTACTCATGAATTATATCGACTTCGCCTCACTCGGAACGGTCTCTGACTGTATGCCGATCGTGGGTGAGAATCGTACGATCGTGACACTCGGACTCCGCCAGATGAGCCAATCCAAATCGAGATGACTCAGGAAATTCCTCGAGTGACACCATGATAGGAATTCTCAAAAACGAAGTAATTCGAGTGAAAATCAAGTATCAAAGAGAACTGTATCTGGTAATACAGTGAGCGAGGATACGAAGATTTGAGCTTGAAGGGCGAGTTTTTCAGAATTCCTCGATGCTGACCTGATCGGGTTTCAGATATGACCTCGTATCAATGCTGCGGGTCGCATGGATACTCCGATCACTGCCCTCCAGTGGCTCCTCGCCGGAGAAGATCGAGCCGATGAGCTCTTCGAGGAACTCGACCATTTGAATGAAACACGCAAGTGAACCACCGAACATCATCTCGAGAAAGCCCTCCAGAATGTCGATACCTCGAAACCGATCCTCTTCTACGATGCACATGACCTCGAACACGGTGTGATCGGACTCGTTGCTGGTAAGCTCACCGAGATGTACAATAAGCCCTCGATCGTCCTCAAAAATGGCCACGATCATCCTCTTACGAATCGAAAGGGTGATGAGATACTCGTCGAAGAGAGTCCTCTTTCAATCCCCCTGACAAGGGGGACACAGGGGGTTTGCTCTGAGAGTCGAGAAATGAACCCCCCTACCCCCCTTGTCAGGGGGGCTGAGACTCTAAATATTCTACCCGCCCAACCCTCCGCTCACCCAACTCTCTCTATCGCCTCCTGTCG
>JANPGO010000009.1:0-11508 GCA_031423995.1 Candidatus Altimarinota bacterium
TTCCTTCTCGTTATGCTGACCATACAGATACGAAAAAAGCTCTATAGTCCATCGATATACTGGATATGTGTTGTCCTTGTGAGTATTGTCGGAACGCAGATCACTGATATTCTGACTGATAGTCTTGGTATCAGTCTCTACGTTAGTACGATCGCTTTTTTTATCATTCTCGCTATCGTATTTTGAATTTGGTACCTCCAAGAGAGAACTCTCTCCATCTATGCAATCAATACGAGAAAAAGGGAGCTATTTTACTGGTGAGCGATTCTCTGTGCATTCGCACTGGGGACCGCAACGGGAGACTTAGCTACTGAGGCACTCTCACTTTGATTTAGTTTTGGGGCACTCTGTTTTGGAGCTCTCATCTGACTCTCATATCTGGCTTGGCGACTCGGGGGCAATGTCGTACTGACATTCTGGATAGGATACATCCTGACACGACCATTCGGTGCCGCACTCGGAGATCTCCTCACACAAGCTCGTGAATATGGTGGACTCGGAGTAGGTGCCATGTGGACGAGTATTATATTTCTCACGACTATTGTAGTTCTTGTGACTTATGCCCAGATACAGTATAATTCACTTCATAAAAAACAATAACTTTTACCTTATAATCATACTTAATATATGAAAACTCTTTCTATTTCTTGTAGTTTCTTGATGATGACATTCCTCTTCAGTAGCTGTACGCTCCAGAATCCATCTACGAGCAATTCACAATCGACAACTCTACAAACAGTCCCCACTCATAAGCTCGGGGATCTTTCATCGTTTCGTGTCATAGTAACAGATACACTTGCGCTTGTAGAGAAAAATGATCTCTCAGGAGGAAAGATGCGAATCAAGGATCTGGAACTCGCTTGGGATAGTGCTGAAGCTGGACTCAAACCACGATCGCCAAGTGACTGGCACATAGTAGATGGAGCTATAGATACTGTTCTAAAGTCATTGAGAGCTACGAATCCAAACCAAGTTGATTGCAAAAATGCTCTTGAGAATGTACTCAAAGCACTTGATAATTCTGGAAAATAATTTTCTGACAATGGATGATCTCGACTTCATAGAATGAAGCATTATTTCATGGTATAACTTCTTTGGTCGTATCTCAGAGTTTCTCGATGAACTTGAGATATAGTTACTAATTTTTCATTCTTTATTTTTCTCTCTTCCTCATCTGTAAGGAAATCATCGTCTTGTATTATTATTTTAATAGTTTTATCATCATCAAAGCGTATTTTCTGAATAATCTTTCCATGAATTCTATTATTACAAATAAAGCTATTACTGTTTTAAAATTTACGAGCCTATCTTATGGTAGTTACCTGATAAATACCTCGATGATTCCATACTCTTTTCCGCATTTTTGGAACACCTGCTTATATTATCGATATGCTATATAGGCTACTTATTTTGCCTTAATAACTGAAGACCAATGATCGTGAAGTGTATCTACCATTTTTTTGAGTTCATCTTTATCGATATCCTTCATATGTTCATATTTTCCCTTCACTTCATCTATAATCCCCACAAGAACAGGTTCTGTCATATCTTTGACCTTATCAATTTTCTCCACAATTTCCTGCTCCATATTCATAGCCCACTCTTTTGCTTTGGAAGCATTTTCTTTACCATTAAATAATGCATAGAGAGCGGCTCAAACAGCAACTACCTGCGCTCATAAGATAATACCATCTACTATCGGAGTTTTTGTTGAATCTGTTGTCATGTTGTGGATGGATAATAATGGTAAATACTCTGAGAAATATAGCATAGAAGCATAACTCTTCAGATAGAAAGGATAATCGCAATATATTCAAAATCAAAGATAAAAACAAGACAAGAAAAATAAGTGCCCCTGATACGGTATTATGTAAATTATCATCTATCTTTTCTGTAGTTTCAAATCCTCTGTCTCAGATCATACGAGTTGGCACTATCTTCATAATCATTGGATAATCTTCATTGTTTGATATAATACTTAGATCATCCGTTGTAAAGGTGAGCATTACTAAGCATATTTACATTACTTCACTTTGTGAGAGTTGTTTATATAACATTTCTTCTATCTCTTCGATTATATAGGATAGTTGTTTTCGAGGTCTCCCATATCTATTGATATTTTGAGGATTTGAATCAAATCACTTTCATTTCAGATATTCTATATTTCAGGACATATATAGGGTCTTTTAGATAGTAATTAGGTAGTTATGAGGTGAGTTCTTGTCCGTACTAGGAGTATGTATTTATGAATGAATAGTATCTTTTCTTTATCATTGAGGCTTAATGGGTATCTTTGAAAGAAAAGCATAATGACCTTTCTAAAATATTCTTATATTGTGATACTGTACTTTTCCTTTACTCTATCGTAATTCTCGACAAATTCTTTTACCGCAGTTCGTTTATGTGCCGTCATTTGTGCACCATCTTGAAGTTTTAAAAAATCTGTCCGAAGGGATGGATTTTTTATTTTGTTTCAGTCATTTACTTTTTCTCTTCTACTAATTCTTTCAAACCTTTTAGGATTTTATCCCACCCTTTATCGGATTTTGCATATCTTTTCTCCGCTCCTTCATAGGCACTGACATCATCACTAATTGCTAACGTTGTTTTTCCATTTTCAAATGACAGCTCATCTGTTACAAAAGAATATTTGGAAGTATCTGGGTTTCTAAATAATGTAGTGTTTACTAAGGTGTATTGTAGCATTTTCTCTCGTTCAATTTTTACAATCTTGCCCTTAAGACTAATAGTAAACCATAAAATTTTTCTACTAAAAGTTATTGGACTTCCTACTTTCCAATTAGAGTGAACCATGCAGTTGAAGAAATATTTTTTTGTTTTCTCAGGATTAGTAAGGGCATCCCAAACCTCTGAAGGTTCTGCATTTATGGTTATTTTTTTCTTAATAATAAATTCTTTCATATAGTTACTAACTGTTTTTAGTCATATCCATGCATTCCATTACATCGATACGTGCACTTGTCATCATCTTGATGTGGGGGTGTCCTTCAAATATCTTGGCAGCAGCATCGAGTGAATCCGCCTGTACGATTGTATAGCCCAAATTACCATTCTTGGTATCAGTAGTCCCATCCTTCGTCACGGTCTTGGTTTTGCCCAAAGCAGTTCCGAGATCAACTATCACGTCTTTGTGTGCATCATTCCATGCATTCCACTCATCCATTCCTTTTTTACTGTCCTCAGGGCTCGAGTCTTTCATCATTGTAGCAACTTCCTGAAGATCAGCGATGTAGAGGGCAATATATTTTTTCATAAATGGTTTGGTTATTTAATGGATATTTCCTAAACTTAGGAATTAAAGGAATTATAAGATAATCCATCCGAAATGGAAAGACAAAAGTAAGACAGAAGCGGAGATTGATCCTGATGCCCTGTCGCTATGCAAAAAAGGGAATCCAGTATTCCTTACTGCGAGAAAGTATTATATCCCTAAGATTCTCTGAAAAAACCAATAGATCGCAATTATTATTATGAGAGTAGAAAATATCTTTATTAATATTTCGTAGATCTTGAGATCCTTAAGGAAGTATATAAAAAGAAATGCCATTCACACTATGGTGAGCTGGCCACCTTCTATACCGAGATTGAAAGCTAAGAGCGAGGAGATGAATTTATCCTGCGGGATATTGATTTCTCGCAATAATCCTGCGAATCCAAGCCCATGGATAAGGCCGAAAAAGAATATGGCAAACATTTTGGATTTGCTCTTTCAGAAAAATCACCATGATTGTAGGTAAACCGAAGTGAATGCTACATAGGCAATAGAAAAAGCTATGATCGGCTCGACAATCCGGGAGCTCAGTACGAGTATCCCTGTTCATGCAAGTATCAGGGTGATGCTGTGGGCGAGCGTGAATACTCAGGTGAGCTTCAGGATTTCTTTCCAAGAGACAAATACCAATAAAAGTGAAAGGACAAAAAGTATATGGTCTGGTCAGCTCAAAATATGTCATACTCAGAGTTTAAAGAAATCATACATATTATCGATGAGCGAAGTCTTATCGTTTCTGATGATCGCAAGAATTTCAGCACCGTTTTTATACTTCCCTGCGAACTCAGGTGATTGGCTTGCGGCAAACTCTTGGATCTCTGCTGGAGTTGCATTCGGATGGGTTACTACATAGTCTTGTAAGGCTCGAGGTATGATCTCGTGCGCGAGAGAAGTCGGTAAGCCACCAAAAATGGATATCAATATGAATCAGCCCAAGAGACATCGAACGAGAGGAGCCCGGAATCGTTTCATATATAATTATTGTAAAGCAACAAGAGCATCCTTCGCCTTCTTGCTATCCAAAAGAGAGAAGTAAGGGTGGAGAGATAAAGCTTTAGAGAGGTATTTTTTTGCCGTTATCCTGTTGCCATTTGCCAACGCTATCATACCTTGATGGTAGAGTATGACGGAGTCATTCTCTCATATACGCAGGGCTTCTTTTGTATAAGAGTTTGCTTCAGAGAGTTTCTGATTTTTGTAGAGTGCCCATGAGAGTGCATCCGCGACAAAGATATTTGGGCGTTCTTCATAACTTTTTTTTACTTTCTCAAGCGCTCAGGATAGATCGAGATCATGATCAGTTAAAAATAGTGATGATTCTAGACTATTATTCACCCCAGAATTCAGTGATAACTCAAAAGAAATCTTTGCAAGTGTGAGGTTGAGCAGGGCTTTCTGACTTTGTCATATAAGTGTATATATATCAGCTGTATCGACGAGATACTGTACCAAAGGAAGTTTTTCATATGCTGTTTCGAAATATGCTATTGCTCACGTTGCATTACCCTGAAAATATGCTATTTTTCCAAGTCATTCTAAGGCTGGGGGATAGTTCTCCACTATTTTCAATGCTGACTCAAATTGAGATTGAGCTATCGAGAGATCACTTCGCATATCGAGTTTTCAGAGCTCGGTGTAGGCAAATGCGATGTTTTCCTTATTGGTACTTCCGGCATCGACTGCGAGAGTCAGTCACTCTTTCGCACCTTGTATATCGCCATAAAGCTCACGAAGATAGGCAATGAGAATGTATGAACTATAATCAGGACGTATATCAATCATCTTCTGAAAAGCATCTATCGCACCTGTGTATTCGCCGAGCTCGATCTCTGCATCACCAAGGGTTCAATAGTACGTAGCACGGCTTGGATTTATAGCTAGCGCTTTGAGTATATATTGTTTTCATTTCTGGAAGCTATGTCGACCAAGAGCGACTTGAGCCCTTTGAGAAAGTATATCAGGATCCTGAGGGCTGAGAACTTCTGCCTTATCCATGAGGCTATCGATAGTATCATAGTATGATATATCAGCAGTCTCGCGAATCTTTTGCTGGTAGAGACTACTCAGGGTTATGTATGCTCAGATATTCTCTGGATTATCTTGAATAATTCATTCATACTGTGTGATTCCACTCTCTACACTCGAAGTTCGAGAGGAAGATGCATTTCCAATTTTTGGATTTCAGGAGGATGAATCAAAATTACAAGAAGAAAGAAAGCAAAATATGATACTCCCAACAATGAGGAGAAGAGTTTTGCTATAGGCGGTGTCAGACATATGTATATGATAAATATGATGTACTTTATAGGAATATCAGGGTAGAAATTCTACCCTGATATTCCTGAAAGTAAACCGTAAGAAAGCTACTAGAAGGATGAATACTTAATTCAGATATCCTGTTACATTCTGATTGGCACTTGCTTGCCAGTTCATAAGAGCTTTCTTCGTATATTCTCCGAAGTATTTAGTCGGTCTATTTGTAGCAAGAAATCATGTATCGATGAGAAATTGCTGAAGACAGCCAACATCCCAACCAGTAGCTCCGATCATCATATGATATTCGATATTACAGATAACGAGTGCAACTGGTGTTTGTTCTACAGGGGGCCGGGGTGCTCCAGTAATAGTAGTATTTGAATAATTACCATGAGCTACACTTTCAAATCCACGATTTGGTAATGCCATATATGGGAAGGTACTTCTAAATGCCATATCGTTCTTATCTACTCCATCACCGAGCTTGAGTCCCGTCGCATCAGGGATAAAGTTTGGATGAAAGAGTGGATATGTAGCTCCTGCTACTGCCCGAAGTGATATGTCTACTACATCGTCTACGAGACGTCGTCCATTGGGATATCCTTGTTTGTCTCCACCAAGCACACCGAGACGATTAGGATTCATAGTAGGTGGAATCGCCACATTGAGACGAAGCTCTTCAGAAGCTACGACATTTTTCGGCTGATTGACTCCGGGGATACCTGTTAAGAATATAGCTACGAGGTCATCTCGAGCTTCTGCAGTTCCGAAGTTACCTTGTGGCGGAACTTTAATTTTATAGAGTGCATTAAGAAGTTTTCCAAGCTCAGGGTTTGTCACCCCATTCGCAAATTGTGCATCATTCTCAGGTTTTGATCCATTGAAGAGATCTTTCGCACTAAGTGGTACGACGACTTCATTGACGAGTGGAGCTCCAAGTCGAGAGACTTGTACCCATCCTCCCGAAGTATCACTGGTACCGAGAGTATTGAATACACGAGTACTCATACGAGAAGCAGTTGTCCAGACTCCTATTACGGAATCTCCGTTTGCAACTTCTGTTGGCGTATCAGAGTTTTTTGTAAGCTGAGATATAGGAATCTGCAGGGCGAGACTATGGACATTGAATCCCTTTGTAGTATTGAGCCCTCTCCCCGCATTTCCTGGAAGCTTTCTGATCGTAAGAAGATCGAAAGTCGCACCCAGATCTACGAAGAATGGATCATCACTCTGACCTGCAAAAACCTCTGCACCATTTCCTATATCATAGATCGCTTCTGCTTGTAGCGATGCATAGTTTGGAGTAGATTTTGGTCCGATATTTACTGGAGGAGATTTGAGATCAGTTCCGAGAACAGTTGACTGACCATTTACTACTTTGGTAAGAGTATAGGTTTGGCGAACATTCCAGTCAGCATCAGTGAGTGACGTGACCGGTCAGACATTGTAAAGGAATGTATTTGGATTCATTACCGTGGTTTTGAATTGGAATTGATAGGTGATATCTGGTTTCGCATCACCATTGTTGTCAATATTGATCTCATAGAGCGCCTTATCATCAAATGAATCGAAATTCGGTCAACCAGCTGGTTCCTCAAACGGGATATAGTTGGCGATAATAGTAACGGTATTTTTCTTATCTGGACTGACAAATGCATAGAGATCTGTCGCATCGACTTTTGGATCACCGCTTATCATAGGAGCTTCACGGTGGCTAGAAGCGAATGTATTCGCTGAGGTGGACAATAAGAGCCCCAGTACTATTATGAAGCTGGTCACTTTTTTATACAATGGTTTCATTATAGAAATAGTTTATGGAAAATAAAATTCAACCCTTTCAAGGATTGCACCTGAAGATTACTCTAGATACTCGAGATATACAGAGATTCTTGCAACATACGAATGAGTCAAAAATGACCTGGTGCTACTGGTTTGATAGAATCAAGGCAACAGTATAAGCACCAATATCAATGACTGCAAGCTTCTCATATTCCCACGCAAAGAGTAAATATACGAGGAATTACAGAAATTATAGAACAAAGTATTTGAAAAGATAAGACAAAAATAAGACAAAAAACAAGATTAAGTATGATGCTCATTTACCCTACCATAAAGAAATCTAGCATTTTATGAGCTTAATTTACCCCTAATCTTATCTTATATAATTTAAGTTTTTTTATGGTGATTCTTCCAATATTCTTACCTCCTATCTACAGAGTGGCACAAACTGAGTCATCCATCTGTTTCCATATTTTCTCTTCCTCATCTTGTGGTAGATAGAAAGATATATGTAACCTTTCCGATTTGTTCGACCATCTGCCACACAAAAAGTCTCACAAAAGTGAGGCTTTTATTATTCTATCTCTTGGAGATCTCCAATACTCGGACCATCCATGACTTTCCCATAACGATCGAAGCTTGATCAATGACAGGGACAATCAAAACTTTTTTCCGCGTTATTCCACGCCACTATACAACCTAAGTGTGGACATACGGCAGAGCACTTATGGAATTTTCAATTTATATCGCGGTATATCGCTATTTTTTTTGCTCCATCTCGTATGACTGCTCATGAATCTTCTGGAATCTGCCCTTTCTCCATATCTCAGGGGGAGAGCCATTTTCAATACTGACTTACCAAAGCCACTCAATCTTTGGCATACTCACCAATGGCTTTGAGCCGTATACGACTCGGATCATAGAGCTCTTCCCATGGATTTTTTTTTCCAAGAATCAGGTCGGCTATGAGCCTGCCTCAGAGAGTACCATGCGTCATTCCATTTCCAGAATCTCAAGTGATAATATAGGTATGTTCGTTTCCTGGATTGAGCCCGATGAGTGCAATACCATCATATGGCTCCATGACTTGCCCCGACCAGGCATATACTCTTTTTATAGCGTTCGGAAATCTTTCCTTGGTCCAGTTTTCAAGTTTTTCATAGATATATTCTCCATCTGCTTCCTCACCTGTTCGGTGATCCTCCCCTCCAACGATGAGAATATCATCCTCTCAGATCTCGGGATTGGTCTCACTTCGGAGGAGTCGAACATAGTGGTAGGGGTCGAGTATATCCCAAAGGAGGATATCTGGAGTACTTCCCCTTGGAACACTCATGCCGATCACATAGGAGCGATACGGAGCCTGTTTTGTATGGACAACAGTATTTCTATTGATAGGTGAGTTCGTCGCGAGTACTATTTTTTTCGTATGAATTGTACTTTTATCTTTGAGGATGAGCATAGGTCACTCCTCCTCACTCACGCTCTCGACATGAGCCTGTGTAAATAGGAGTCCACCATGTTCTATAAATGCTCTTGCAAGCCCATGCAGATACTTCAGAGAGTGTATGACTCCTTGCTCAGGAAACAGAAGTGCGGATCATGTAAGAAAATCAATTTCTGGGACTTGGTCGAGCTTGCGGATACCGTGAATCCCAGCATTTTTTGCGGCTTCATATTCCTTTATGAGGATTTTGTCATCATCTCTGTCCTCACCTATCAAATACCCGGGAACACGGTGAAAATCACAATGAATACTTTCGGTTTTACAGATTTTCTCCACTATATCTATCGCTTCTGTGTGACTTTCGGCAATGAGCTTGCTTCGTTCTAACCCATGGATACTCTCCATGTGGTAGTATCGGTCATCAAAAGCATTGGTAAGATGTGCGGTCGTCCGGGCTGTTTGACCAGAGCTGAGTCAGTCTTTTTCAAAAACTCACACTTTTTTTCCTGCTTTCGCAAGGAAATATGCGGTCGTGAGACCGGCGATTCCAGCTCCTACTATTGCGACATCTACTTCTATATCCTTCTTCAGTGTACTATATTCGACTTCTTTCATAGCTTCGATCCATATAGATGTGCTTGGATATGTTCTTTTTTGCATAAAGTTGTGTAAGAAATTGGCGACTTAAAATAGAGATAGAGTAACCAGCGGAAAGCATACTCAAATTTTTTGATCGAAAAATAGTAAATCACACTGCCAAGTATAAAAAATATACTTCACCGTGAAAAGACAATAGTAAGACAAATAGTTTGTAGATAACCTTCCTTGCAAATCTGAACATTTTACATTTTAAGGGTTTCTAGATTTTCTATACCCTCAAGGAGCTTTATTTTAAGCTCTTTTTTGTTGGTTAATGTGAGTTCAAAAACTCGGTGTGTTCTTTTTTGTTATGATTTTCTCCTTACACGAGTACGATTCCGGCTATGAATTCGTACCATATAGTTATAATTCAGATATTTGTCTTACATTTGTCTTTTATTATACCTTTCCATCATATATGATGACTGAGCTTATTACTTAATTACTTCTATATATGACAACTATCGTTAATACCCCTGGTAATGTGGATAGCTGAGATTCATGATTTGGTATGTTGATTGGAATCGTAGTACTTTTGGTTGCGATCGTATTGGGGTATCTCTATGTTTTACCGGCAATGAGCAATACTAATCCTCAGAAGGATATAAACATAAATGTTAAAGTACCTTCAGAATTACCTATCAAAAATCCAATTCCAACTCCGCTCCCAGCACCAAAACCTACTCCTACTCCAGTTATTACACCATAATCCCAATACATGTTATAATCGCAACAATTAGGTTTGCATTTTCTGGTAGAATAACTCCGTAAGGAATTATCTTCTAAGAAATATCTACCTATGCCTTGTAGTTATTCATATATGGATCTCACACAAAAAGATATTGTTCGACCATCATGATTCTCAGAAATCTCTCACACTTGTGGGAGATTTTTTGTATGATCTTTTGAAAATATCCGAATTTCGATACAATATATCCTCAAGTCACTCTGTATTTCTTTAGCTTCTCAAATATGACCGAAAAAGAGTTATCAGGAGAACAACGCAAAGAACTTCTCAATGTATTGAAGACCCGTTTTGAGAAGAATATGAATCGCCACAAAGGGCGAGCATGGGCGAAGATACAAGCAAAGCTCGAAGCACATCCAGAAAAATTCTGGTCACTCGCTGAAATGGAAAACTCTGGTGGAGAACCAGATATTGTAGATCATGATCAAAAGACCGATGAGTATATATTTATGGATTGTTCTATAGAGAGCCCGAAGGGCCGTCGAAGTCTTTGTTATGATCTAGAGTGACTGGAATCTAGAAAGGAATTCAAGCCAGAAAACAACGCTGTTGATATGGCTACTACCATGGGAATTGAAATACTTACGCAAGAGCAATATTGAGCCTTGCAAAAACTCGGAGAATTCGATACGAAAACTTCCAGTTGGCTACAAACACCCCCTGAGATCAGAAAACTCGGTGGAGCTATATTTGCTGATCGTCGATACGATACGGTATTCGTATATCACAATGGTGCACAGTCTTATTATGGTGGTAGAGCATTTCGTGGCATACTCAAGGTTTAGATTTGCCTATTGTATTAAAACACTCTTCATAAAAAATATCCCTCCGTCGGAGAGATATTTTTTAAATTCATGGACTATCGCTTATTCGAACTGGAATCAGAACCATTACTTCATATTTCCGTGTTTCTATCTGGATTTGGATTAGTGCTCTCCTTATCTTTTGGTTTTGTTCCTGCAGACTGTGAACCTCCTGAACTTCCACCAGACTGTGAACCTCCTGAACTTCCACCAGACTGTGAATCTCCTGAACTTCCACCAGACTGTGAATCTCCTGAACTTCCACCAGAATTTTTATTATTTTCTTGAGTAAACATAAAATGTAAAGTTAAATTGCATATAAAGCGAACCTGAGAGAGAAAAGATTATTTACCTGAAGATGAATTACCACCTTTTCCTTTTCCGCCTGATTTTCAACTTCCATCAGACTGTGAATTTCCACTATTTTTGGATTCATCTTTTGTATTGCGAGATGTAGAGTCGATATTAGGAGTAGTCATATTGTAAAAATGAAAAAATAATAAATAGTACTTGAGTACTTACTCAATAAGAGGAGTATTCTCGA
>JANPGO010000010.1:0-19023 GCA_031423995.1 Candidatus Altimarinota bacterium
AAGAACCAAGAACCAAGAACCAAGAACCAAGAACCAAGAACCAAGAACCAAGAACCAAGAACCAAGAACCAAGAACCAAGAACCAAGAACCAAGAACCAAGAACCAAGAACCAAGAACCAAGAACCAAGAACAGTACCTCTTACTCTACTCCTGTGATTCAACCACGTTTTTCTCATCATCCTCGCATTCCCAAGAGGGCAGAGTGTGTTTTTTCAGGAATCAGAAGTGAAGTGTATCAATGGGATCAAGAAATGTATGATGGGACTTATATGACATTTGAGATGCTACGATTTCTCGATGGAGCTTTCACAATCGCCATTACTCCTGAGAAGAGGATTCTCATCACTGAGCAGGAACAACCTGCTAAAGAACATCCATTTCTTGGACTTCCATGAGGATCGTTTGACTCTCCCGATGAAGATCCACGTATTTGTGCCGAACGTGAACTCCTTGAGGAGACTGGATATACTGGAAATGATTGGTCTCACTGGCATACTTTCGATGGAACGGGCAATGTTGCGACATTCACACATTTCTACATTGTTCGAGGTGCGGAGAAAGTGAGAGAGATTCAGGGTGATCCAGGAGAGCGTATTCGCCTTTTTTCTCTTGATTTTGATGCATTTCTCGATCTCGCGAGTGATGTCCGATTTCATCATCATTGGTCGTTGATTCCGATACTCTATGAGGCTCGGATCAATCCTGACAAGAAAAAAGAACTCCGAGCTCTCTTTTTCTGAAAAGAAAACTACTAGCTCTCTCTTTTTTTTTGTCATCCTGAATGAAGTGAAGGATCTGTACCATTGTATAGTATTCTCAAGAAATTCTTCCTCTTCAATGACCCATTAGACTTCGAGTATTTTCCACTCATTTCCTTCTTTGACTCTAAGGAGGATGTGGTTGTCATATCCGAATGACACATCGGTTCCGAAGTCATTCCAGAGTCATGGAAGCACTTTTCCATTCTTGATAAGTGTATATCTTTTACTTGCTGGGTCCTTTTTTACGAAAAGATAGGTGCGAGGATTGGTGAGATCATAGAAGGCATAATCATCAGTGATTTTCTCGTTCGAATAGTTCGTATTTCGTGCTATAATCTCAGTATTTCGGTAGATATTCCATACACCATCCTGAAGGCCTGCATAGATGATAGAACTTCCATCAGCACTCACTCGGGGATTCATATAGCCTTCGAGCCCACAGATATTCCCCTTGTACCGTGTGAAGAGGCAGTAGGTTCGCTCTCCGATATGACGTGCAAAGTAGCTATACGATCATCCATTTTTTTCGAGGAATACTTCACGAATATCTTCGTATCATTTCTCGATCGACTGACCATCATAGATGATATTTTCTCTGTCACTTTCCTTGGTACGATAGATACTATGTGATCCATTCGAGATGTACGATCCGGTGATATATCATGGATCTACTTTCCAGAGTGTCTTCCCATTCTTCACGATGTCGAGTGACCCACTTCATCCCACGAGTGCCATGAGATCATATCATCATGCAGAGAGATCAAGTGAATATACTTTTCTATATGTGATTCATTCTACTTTTCCCATACGGTATATCTGATCTCATCATGATCCACTCACAATCCAACTGATCGTCATGTGGTCACCTGAGATGATGGGATGATCGATCGATCCAGAGTAGTCAAATGCCCAACTTGCCTTATTGGATCTGATATTCCAGTCGCTTCCAGAGTGTGTCAGGAGTGTATCATCAGAGAGGAGAACTGTATCATGGAGTTCCTCGATGCCAGAAAAAATATGTCAATTCTGGGAGAGTCGATAGTGCCGTCCTCCGATAGTGAAGATTGTATCATGGAGAGATCAGGACATCGTTTCTGCCCCATTTATAGTCCTCATTGTTGCGATCGTTCCAGAGTTATCACGCAATATTGCGAGGAGACTTTCTGTCTTGCGGTCATAGGAAAGAAACGATATATCTTTATACCCATGAGATACAGTGATCCCACCACTTTCCTCGATCATACTTCCTGATCCGAGTATCCGCTCGAGGATACTTCCTTGATCAGTCTTCCCCGAGATCGAGAGGGAGATGAGAACGATGATTCCTGCGATACATGCGAGCGTGAAGCTCCCGACGATTCCGAGGAGGGTATCGATCGTCTGTCTGAGTTCTGAGGCATTCTCTTCGTGTCCTTCACCTCGATATGCTCTCATGAGGAGTACTACACCGGTGATGAGGAATATCCATCCCCATGATATTCCACTCGTTTCCAGTCCATTCTTGGTTTCGGTAATCTGCCCAGATATGGTAAGGAAAAAGAGGAGTCCGATCATCCCGAAGATGAGGATGGCATTGTAGCGGAAATATCTCCATGAGTGAATCGATGCTGTATAGAATCCGATCACGAGAAAAAGGAGAAGAATATAGGTCATCACCTTCGCATCAGTCATCGGGTAGGCAATACTTCAGATTCTTGTACTAGTTCAGGGTGCAATAATTCCTGTGAATATACTCATGATCGATAAGAGTGCAAAGTGCAATCGAGAAATTCCCATAATGAAAATAGATATCTATTAGAGTCAATAGACATTGTAGCTATTTTCTGCAGAATGCAAATAAAAATCCGAGCTACGGAGTCTCGGATTGAGGTTTATCGAGTGACTGGATCCACTTCTGGAATTGCCTATCATCTCATTTGAAGGCTCGGTTCGCAAGAGTTCCATCTATGCGTAACTGTTTCTCTATCTTTTGCCATCCTTCACGACCTCCGACCTTCTGACTGAATGAACGAAGTTCTTTCTGTTGATTGTCTCTTAGAGTTGTATCTTGTCCAAGGGATGCACCAGTCTTCCATATTCCCCCTCCTTCATCCCTATTTTCGAGCTGACTGAGTAATGCCTGAAAGCTCTCATCTGAGAGCCCATTGAGACCGATACTATCACTTGTCAAATCAGAGAGGTATCAACGAGCGCTTTCATTCCATGCTTTCATCTCGAATCGTGTATCATCAGGGTTGAATCACTTTTGTGCTTTTTCGAATTCTGTTTTTCTTGTTTCAGATTGTTCGATTGATTGACCGAGACTTCGTAATCAAGCTGAACGTTGTTCAAGCATTGTCTTCATACCATCTGATTCTATGATATCTGTCTCCGTGCCACCGAATTCCTTCAGGATAAAAAATCATTGATTCCATGTTTTGAGTCTTTCCGTTTGCTCCTTCATCTTCTGTATGAGTTCAGTGCGCTCTCAGGACTTTGCATTCTCTGGATTGAGTCTCATCAATTGTCGTTCGGCGTCATCATATGCCTCCTGAACTTGCACTCATTCTCCACCTCTTGAACGAAGTATTTCCATCCCTGTTTTTTCAGTTCCAGCAATTTTCTTCTCATATTCTCATGCACGAATAGGGAAAAATTCTCAAAGTGTTTTCTGATATGCTCATTCTGCTTTCTCATGTTCTGTTCCTACTTTTCTGATTGCTTCGCGTTTTTCTTTCTCTTCATGGGTCACGAGGGTGAGGTCCGTCGAGAGCGAGAGACCATTTTTCATCACGGTATATACTGCACGATCGACGAGGATATCAATCCGCTTGATATCCTTCGGATCAGACTTGTTCACGAAGTAGAGGCTCGTCCCATCTCGATAGACGTCGTGCGTCTTCTCGAGTTTTTCGGCTTGTATGCGGGCAGTTTCGACTGGCCGAGTCGGAGGAAAATTCCTACTGATTTCCTTGCTTATACTATCTACAGGACGAAGAAAACTCAATCCATTCAGTGTCGTTATACCAGCATCGAATGACTCAAGTTGTTTTCTATATTTTTCTTTTTCTCATTCTGGAGCACTTTGTTCGAGTTTCTGGATATCAGCTCTGATCGCTCACTGGTGTTCTGCGAGGTAGACAGCTCTGAGATAATTATTTATCTGAACTTCTTTTCATTCTGAGCTTTCTCATTCTTGAGGAAGCCCCAAGCCTGAATTCATCCGAGCTGCATAGTTGATCAGTTTCTGATTATTTTGATTCTCTTCCACGAATTTCCCCATTCCTGATTTCCATTGCGGAGGGAGAGTTTCTGAGGTTTGGTCGACTGCATTTTTTAGTTTTTCCGCCTCTGCTTTATCTCTCGATGCCTCTGCTTTATCTCTCGATGCCTCTGCCTCAACTTTTTCCACTACTACAGTTCTCTGTGTAGCCTCTGCCTCAACTTTTTCCACTACTACAGTTCTCTGTGTAGCCTCTGCTTCAATTTTTTGTGCTATTTGATTTTTTCATAGAGCCACATTCCTTAATGTGATTAAGTTTGATGAAATATATAGTTGATATTGATTGTATATTTCTTTTGAAATCTCTTCTAATTTATCTTCTTGAGCATCATTGAGTTTTGGTTGGATAAAGGAAAATAATGATTGAAACAGTTTTGGATTTGTTGTATAAGCATTCGGATTACTCAGAGCATCCTTGAGCAAGGACTCTTTCTCTGGATTACTCTGAATTACAGCAATAATTGAGTTTTTTAATAGCCTTACTGTTCCTAGAAGTTGTGGATTTACTTTGGCTATTCATTCAAGTTGTTCGAACTTCTTTTGTCCCACATCAACAACATCCCCAACTTCTTGTATTTGGGTGGGATTTGTGTTTATTTGGTCAGGGGAGTTATGGATGTTATTAGAATCAGCCATAAAAAATAAGTGACACATTGAGTGTATCACTTATTTTTATTAGATGCAAAAATTGGAATAAAGCTACATAAATTAACTTTTTTTAAAACCTGAAAGCATTGTCAGTAGAAGCTGATATGAAGCACTTTCAGCTCTTGCCTGAGCACTTTCAGCTCTTGCCTGAGCAATTCTTGAGTCAGCCTGAGCACTTTCAGCTCTTGCCTGAGCAATTCTTGAGTCAGCCTGTGTTATAGTAGCTTCACCCACAGAAATTCTTGCATCAGCTTGGGCAATTTGGATTTTTGCTACTTCTCACTCTTGAATTATAAACTTAGTTATTCTACGATTTAGTTTATTTGGTGCTTCCGCGATTTTTTCTCTATCTGTATCTGATAATTGAGCAATATTCAACAGATCTTCAGAAGTGATGGTTCTCTCTAAGACTGACGAAGTTTCTCGTGCGAGCTGTATTCATGTTCCTACCTGAGTCAATACGAGTCCAAGAAGTTCAGGAAATTTATCATCACCTTGGTTTAGCTGATCATAAAATTTAGTCTCAGGATCATCTCTCTGTCATCCAACAGCAACTATTCGGGAGATTGTATCTAGTCATTTATCTGATAGAAATGATAGCGCTCTGAACGTCTTCGGAGAATTTGGTTGTCCAACCATTACTGTAATTTGCTCAGTTGTGAATGATCATACTGCGTCTGGAGTTTCAGACTGCCTATCCGCTATAAAATTTAAAGGTTTAACATTGCTTCAAGCAGACGGGGCTCATTCCGTTATGGTTACGGGAGAAGTAGCAACAACTGTTCATGAAGATATATTATCAGATTTTCCTTGTGTATCTTGTGCTAGAGCGTTATTTGCTCAAGTTGTCACAATCATTGTAAGTCAAAAAACCCTAGCTGTTTTTGAACACCAGTCCCCAAGAGTACTCAGAGCATCTCTTGTGCATGTAATTATTCGCTGCGATTTATTAATACTAACTCATTCAGGAAGTTTCTGTGATCATTCTAACTGAAAAAACACCCGAACTCAAGTCATTCAGAACCTACGAGATGTGAGTGAGAGAAGGGTTTTCATAGACGTAAAGATTACGAATAGAAAGATGCATGAGTATTGTATCCTATAGTTTAACCTCGTCAAGGATTTCTTTCTCCTATTTTCTTGGCTTATCTATGAGATCTCTGGAAGTATTTTCTCAGAGAGAATTGCCGGGGAAAAGATTTCATATTTTTTTCATATTTTCCGTACACAATACTTGTACGAGAATAGAGAAATTACTTGACAGAATCAAGAGTAATATTTTTTCCTTGACTCCCTCCAGAGAACCCTATACTACGGACATTGATTCACTCACTTTCCCTCGGTTCTATGAATATGCAGCTCGTCTGATTCCTGACACTCTTCACGTCGATCATCTTCACATGGACCTACGGAGTGACCCTCTTTCTCACTCGACTCTTCCCACTCCTTGGAAAGTATCCTCTTCCAGTCTTGATCATATCACTTCTCTGAGCGCTCTGTTTTATCATCGGAATCATCGGTGCGAATGCTCTCCCAAATGCTACATTTTCCCTCCTTTACCAGATCGGAGCCTACTGGATTGGGGCACTGACATTGGCTGGGATGGTGGGGTGTGCCTTTCTCCTCGTAGCGAATATCTGAGAATTCTCCTATGATCATTGGGGATATATCGTCCTCTTTGTGATACTTGTCGCGTGACTCAATGGCTATACACTCTATCTGAGCTTCACACCAAGGATACAGAGATATCATGTGAATATAACAACACCGCACACATGGCATGGAAAAAAGATTATCATGATCGCGGATACACACTATGGGAATATCTATGGAAAGGGGGACGCTCAGAAGCTCGTGGAACAGATTAATATGCTCTCTGGTGATGTTGTCATCATTCCATGAGACTTCTATGATGGACCAAGGATTGACTATCTCGGAGTGGCTCAGGAATTTCAGAAAATTATGGCTCCTCATGGTGTTATCTTCGCGAATGGGAACCATGAAGAATATCAGCATACGGATGATATTCTCGCTGCATTCAGTGGAGCAGGGATTACTGTCCTGAATAATAGAAAGATCACGCTCGATGGGATGAACTTCATCGGTGTCACGTACCATGCCTCTGAGACGATAGAAGGACTCCAGAACACACTCGATACTCTCAGGCTCAAGGCAGGGGAGGCGACCATACTGCTCAAACATAAGCCAACACTCCACTCCACTCTCGAGAAATACCCGATCGACCTCGTCGTCTCAGGGCATACGCATCGTGGGCAGATGTGGCCATTTTCGTATATCCCGACGCTCGTCTATGGGAAGTATGTCTATGGCATGAATGTGGATAACTCGTTGACTTCCATCACGACAAGTGGTGTGGGGACATGGTGACCTCCGCAGCGACTCGGGACGAGGAGTGAGATTGTGGTGATAGAAGTGGAGTAGAAGATTCTAAATTTGCAAATAAGAAAGGGGAGTGGTATGCTAGAAAAAATATATTTCAATGCAAAAAATTCGTCCACATGATCGACTAGCTCAGCTAGATTTAGAAGCTCGAATTAGACTATGAGCAATGTCGTCTGCTCTTAGGGATTCAGTATTCTATAGCGCTGAACAAGTACTTGCTAGCGATGGATCCACACTCGTATGACAAGAACGACTCGCTCGTTCATGAAACAAACGTCCAGAGGAATTCGGTGTAAACCTTTATAATGAATGACGAAGTCTTGAGTTATTCCTTACGTGACTCCATACTACACTTGCCTTCATAGCTACTTCATCATTACAAAGTTGAATATCTCGAAATGAGCAACCTCCATGAGAATTTATCTCTGTTAATGCTTTTATTTGAGATATCTGAAGTCCATATTTTCAGAGAAATGTTGCATCAATAATAAGAGACTATAGAGCTCGTGATCTAGAAAGAATTCATATAGAAGTTCTAGAAAAACCATTATGAGATATGGATTCATCTTTATTTTTAGAAAATATTCGATGGTTAAAAGAAAAAGTAAAATTCACTATTGTGATTGATGACTTTGATCTCTTGAATGAGGATCCAAGATCGAACATAAGTAGAAAGCTTCTTGAGAAACTCTATCCAGATATCAGTACAAAGATCAAGTTTGATTGGAGAATCACTTGACTGATTGCAATAAAAGATCCTAAAGTAATGAAAATGCTAAAGGAACTATTGAGTAGATATCCATGAGTTACAATTCAGGCAGAATGAGTTCGTATGTGATATGACTTGAGACAATTGAGAGAAGTGGGGGTCGGCTCATTTCAGATTTCATCATTCGGTTGATTGTAGAAATGGTTCATCTATCAATGATATATATTCTATTTGAAACAATAAATATTGTAATTTTCAGATAATTCTCTAAAAATTCTGTATTTTTTCCTCGAGTCGCTTCGCTACTTCTCGATATTCTTCACTGTTCGGTGCCTCGATCCGAGCCTCATGATAGGCTGAGAGGATATCAGCCTGTTTCACGAGTGATCCATGTGGTTCATGCCATGGAGTGAGCATTTTCCGCTTGATCATCGCGCGGAAACTATACCCATCGAGATAGGAGAGAAGATAATCCTCGACCATATCATGCTCGATTGATTCTATTGCCTGTTCGAGTCATGGAACTGCCTTCTTGGTTGGAGTGATGATGTCGCCCGTAATTGCCTCAGGGATATCATGATAGAGAGCCGTGAGCATCATATCAGTGAGTATTGTATCATCAAAACCCTCTTGTCGTGCGATGATGTAGGTGAGGAAGGTGATGATATAGGTATGCGAGAGGACAGAGACAGGATACTTGCGAACTGACCGATTCCATCGGTAACTCGAGGCAAGTCTATGGATGACGAGGAGGTAGCGTTCGAGATCATTCTGTCCCGTAGGGTCGAAGTCGAGATACGGGAGAAATGGAGCAAAAACAGGATTCTCAGAACGCTTGGTCATCGTACGCATGACCTTGCTATAGGCATCAGGATAGACAAGAGAATTATGATAGACTTCATAGTAGGATGCCCAGAGTTTGGCGAAAGCGATGAGATCATCTTCGGGTGTCTTGATTCGAATTCACCCAATATCATCTTCAATATTTTTTTCGAGATTCCATGAAGCCATTTTCTCAAAAAGCGAATCTTCAAGTGCTTGATATATTTCAGGATTGCTCGTACGAAGACGTTCCTTCACATCGGAACTGATATCTGAGTAGACGAATGTGAAGAATCCAGAAAAAAGAATCTTTCGAAGAAGAAGAGAAATATTATACTGAACTCACTCTTTCTCTTCTCGAACGGATGCAAGCAGAATACTGATGTGCGCGACAAAGGTGAGATGATCGAGTGCACTCAGTTCTCGAAGCCTGGGAAAAGTATTCCACCTCAGGATCGAGAGTCATGAAAGGATATGATCAATGAGTGGATGTGGTTCAGTGAGTTTCATGAGTTGAAAAGTTGGAAGGTCCGAATGTTTGAAGGTCTGGATAGTGTAAAGTTCATAATACACATGAGTCATCATTTGCTACTTGAAGAGTTTCATCACAAGTGATGTCAGACTGGAGGCAAAGGCAATAATGACGAGAGGTACAATGCCCGTCAGGGTGATACCAGGAACGAGCTCATCGGCGACCTTCACGACGATGAGACTGATCACGAATGAAAAAGCTCCCAATGTGATGAGGCGAATAGGGAAAGAGATGATTCTCAGAATTGTTCCGAGGATGAGATTCACGAGTCCGAGGATGACCGCGAAGATGAGGGCTGAAGTATATCCATTCTGGAGAACGATTCATTCTATATGACCATAGACGGCAATCGTATAGATAACTCCTGCAGAGATGAGAAATTGGAAGAGAAAGTACATAGAGTAGTTGGTAAGCGGGGTAGTAGATAGTGGGTTTGTATACTGAAGGTTCGGAAATTCAAAGATTCTAAGACACTAAGTTTCCAAGATTCGACCCTCCAAGTATATCTATTTTCTCATTTTGTGGAATAAAAAATATTCTCATAAAAAAAGAATTCAATATTTTGCAATTTTTTTCTCAATCTGCTAGACTGAATTCGTTCATAATTTTTTCTCATGTGACTTTTCGATAATCTGTTTCTCGACAAAAACACTCCTATGGAGATCAATACTGGGAATATAAATCTCAGTGATATTCCACCAGCTGTCCAGTCTGGATGAGCTTCCTCAGGTGGATGAGGTCAGACGGCAACAACTGGTGGTACACCTGTTGGATGATCTCCTCTATGAGGAGCTCAGTGAAGCACTTCTCCATCTATTCCAAATGCCTGAATTCAAATGAGTCCAGTCCAGTATGGAAGCCCAACAATTATGCCTGCTACGCTGCCATGAGTTCCTCAGGCTTGATCGAATCCGATTCAGATCTCACCGCAAGGCACCCAAACAACTGATACAGTATCCTTCGATATTTGAGGAGATATTATATTCTCCGATAGTATAGGCAGTTGAGCTGATCAAACGACTCCAAATACTTCATCTCAAGTATGAGTTGGTATTAATACCCCTATTCTATGAAGTGAATCAGTGACCGTTATTGGGATGGAAACTCCGACATCTGATCTCACATTCACCGTCGATGGTGTTCCTCCAGTTGCAGGAGTTTCAGTACTTGTAGATCCTCTTATACAAGTGTGATCTATTACTAGTCCTATCATCATAGAATCACAGACGCCAGTCGATTCATCGATCTTACTCACGACTGACACTCCTCCAATGGTCGATCAGACTCAATCAGTTTCAGAAATTTTGCTTCCTTCAACTCCAACAACTGAAGCACAGGCATCATCGACTCCTCCGACGGAGAGTCCACTCACGAGCCTGATGTCATCATTCGAGCCACAGACTCAAGTATCAGCTCCTCCTGGAGATATCACATCACTTACTCCTCTATCTATGTCACCAACACCTCCTGTTACTGATCCAGTAGTAGTTGCTCCTCCAACGACGGATGCACTTTTTTCTCTCATTGATAGCGTACCTGCAGTAGAATCGCCACTTCCTGAAGTACAGAAAGTCGAAGAGCCTACTCAAGTAACGGAAGAAGTAGCTTCAGTTACTACAGATACTGAAAAAAATTCAGCAGCTTCAATCCTATCAGAACCAGGAAAAACTTCTCCATCAGTCAACCAAGATGTAACAAAAGAAGAAGATGGAAATCATCCAATGAGTAGTGTTGGGAAGGAGCTCGCTCGGATGACACGTTCTCCACGGCTGCAAGGAAAACTCATCGGATTCATCTCTGGGCTCGAAGAACTCAATAAGGAAGAAGAGCTTCTCAAAGCAGAAAAACGAAAGCAAATCGAATCATATCGTATCAGAATCAGAGAGCTCAAGGCAGAATATGAGACTCGTATCCATGCGCTCGAGCTCGAAGAACAGAACCTCCAGGAACAGATCACAACAATGGATGAAGAGCGAGAGCATCTCACTCAAGTTATTGATGGATTCAAGCAGGAACTTGAGGTAGTTTAGACTTGATTCTCTCTCGAAATCCTCTATCATGCACACTATGAAGCAGATGTTTCTTCTCATTTTCGGACTCGCTGCATTCTTTGCCTCTTTTTGGGCGACTTCATCCTTTGCTGCTGGACTCGACGGTAATAGCGATGTGATCAAGAGTGTCTCTATCACTGTAGGGAATGGAAACCAGACTACTGATCCTATCCCAGCAATACAAAATCTTGGATTCAAGATCCTCGGTCTTGCGAAGATGATCGTCTCTGGGCTTGCACTGATCTATCTCGTGATGATTGGTGTCTACATGGTCGTGTTCTCTGAGAATGAGGATCGTATCAAGACACAGAAGCGTCAGATATTTTACTCTCTCGTTGGATTCCTTTTCTTGAATATTCCGTGAGTGGCATATCAGGTATTTTTCTCGACCCCCAAGCAAAATAGCTTTATTGGTGAGCCTCCAGTATGATGATGGTCATCGATTTTCGGAGGATTTTTCTGGGATGATACGATTCTCGGTGGACTTTTCTCCAATCTGATTGGATTTTTCGAAGTGTTTATCTTCGGGGTTGCGATCCTCATGTTCACATGGGGATTCTTCCGACTCATTCTCTCAGGAGGAGATGAAGAAGTCCAGAAAAAAGCCAAAAATCGAGTCCTCTATGGGACACTCGCACTCCTCTTCATGGGATTCGTGCGACTCTGGGGAGTCGTCATATCGACGGGTGATATTGCAGGACAGGTCACTACTGTCGCTGGAAAATTCTTCTCCATTGCGCTCCTCTTTGCTGGACCAATTGCTATATTTTTTCTCATCTGGGGAAGCTACTACTATATCACGTCGGGTGGTGAAGAAGAGCGCACCAAGAAGGGGAAATCGATCATCACCAATACCTTCATCGCGAGCCTCATCCTCCTCGCTTCCTATAGCTTTCTCACGGATCTTATCAATTTCAAACTTTAGAATTATGAAGAAAATTATACTCATCATCGTTCTTGTTCTTGCTCATTCATTTTTAGGAATTGCTTTCGCTGCTGATGCTTCAACCGAGACAACAGTGATTCTCACTGAAGAGATTCCTTGAGGAAATTGTAGATGTATCGAAGTAGTGCGATGAAATAATCGAAGCGCTGATACGAATGGTAGTTGTTCTGATCCAGCGACACGAAAATATTCATGCACAGTCAAAACTGGACTTGCTGGATTTGAAGCAACATTCGCTGCTATCGTAAAGTATGTTGTCTATATCGTCATGCTCCTCGGGGTACTCGGTATAGTCGGACTCGGTATCGCATGGATGTTCGCTGGTGGTGATGATATCAAGATGAAGGCATCACTGAAGAAGTGGGGTGTCAATGTGCTCATCGGACTCACTCTCCTCTTCATGTTCGGGTCGATTCTGAAGTTCATCGCACCATGGATATATACTGGATAGGAGAGAATAGAAAATCGAAAACTAATATAGATTTGGATACTGAAATGAAAAGTAGATCATGAAGGAAAAAATATTGATCCTCAAGGAGAACTCCGTATACTTCTCAGGAATTCATGATCTGTTTTTTTGTGTATAGTTTTTCACGATGTTTCTCCCTGATTCACTCCTCATCCGCATCGAGCCTGTCACATGGATAGGTGGATTCAGTGTGTACTCGCTTCTGTACTGAGTTCTCACGAGTCTCATCTGCATACTTCTATTCTGGGGACTCCAGTGACTCAAGTGATGGTATGATCATCGTAAGTGGAAGAGGGATGTCATCGGCACACTTCCTATCGTCTGATCTCCAGCATTCACTTGAGATGCACTCAGGTATATGCGAGGAATACTCACACTCCTCTATCTCCCCGAGCATAGCTATGCTCATACAGTTCATGATATTGAGATATATGTCACGGATCCACAACTCCTTCATTCCCTCCATCATCTCGAGGAGTCACTCTATCGTGGGCAGCATCTGAGTTCTACAGATGAGGAGAGTATACTGAGTATCCTCTCTGATCTTCAGAATTGAGCGAGAAATATACCTATTTCTTAGAAAAAAGTGAGTGGAATTTTGACAGAGCAAGAGTAAATATGATAAGATAAATTTAAATATCTAAATCCTTTTTTCATGCCAAAATTAGAAGTTCCTCATTGATTATCCGATGCAAGAATGCACGAATATACTGCAACTAGATGGTCTGCTATGTATACTCGTGCGATGTGAACATTTGAGCAGTTTAGAAACACAAATGATTTCTATCTTTTATTTAGTCAGTTTGATTTGTTCGTAAAGGATTTTCCTTGAGTAAAGTTATATCTATATCCCTTAAATAATCCAGAATTTTCTAGGAGAGAATCTGATAAAATGATATGACTTCTCCAAACGGTATACGAATGATATGTTTCATGATCAATCAACGAGTCACACGCAATTGAAGTGGGAACTCCATGAGCAAGTGATGAGGGGATATCAATACATATTTTTGATGAATCTTGAAGAAAGATAGAAATAGGCTACTTGGTAATCCCAAGGTACAAATCTGTTGATTCAAGCAAGTTTGATGCATCAAAGAGAGCCCAAGATATAATTCATTGAACTTACGAAAGATTTGAACAAGAAATTAATAACATCTTTCAACATGCACTCACAGTAAATTATAATCGATTGTGAAAACAAATTGCTGAAACAGATTCCTTAACTGGAATTCCTACAAGAAGAACCTGATTGGAAAGAGTCAACTCTATATTAATCTCATGCTTAGTAAGCTGAAATTCTCCTTGAGGTTTTATCCTCCTTGATATTGATAAATTCAAGCTGATTAATGATAGCTTTTGACATGCTTGAGGAGATGAAGCACTTAGATATTTTTCTACAATTGTTTCATCAGTAGTCGGAGAAGATATGGTCTTTTTTAGGTATTGAGGAGAAGAGTTTCTTATTTATGTTCCAGAAGCTTCACAAGAAAGACTATGGGATATCTGAAAAGCTATTCATATATTGCTAAACGATAAAACTTTCTCATTTCAATGAACGCAAACTACCATAACGGCATCCATAGGGATTTCTATGGTAGATGCTAATCTGTGATTGTGAGTAAGAGATCTTTCTCAAGTAATTACTATCAGGGAATCTGCCATTGCTAGAGCTGATGCAGCTACATATTACGTGAAAAGAAACTGAAGAAATGCAGTTGTAGTTTTTGCAAATTGAATGGATATGAAACCAAATTGAGACTAAATACTTGTTGTAGATACTAGCGCTTCTATCCTTGCGCGTATTGAAGAGGGCATTCATACAATCGCTCAATCCTGTCAGAGTAAAGATCTAGCTCAAGAAACTCAATTCAACTTAACATTTGCTAATCGAATTAACCCAGTACATCGATCACTTAAAACTCCTCACTCTATTATTTTTAGTTTTGTTGGCATAGCTGGACTCGCTGTCACGTCCACGATGTCTGCATCAGCAGTGAGGGGTAGTGACATATATAGAAAATTACATACTTATACTATTCCTTTACTCATTATTAGCAAGAGTTTCTTCCGCATCTAGGTCCAGCGCTGATCAAATTGATTCGACAAAATTTGCAATCTGTGAATAATGATTTTTCTTATGGTTAATTGTATATTTTTTGTGTACGAAAATCCCCTCCGGTTTGAAGGGGGAAGAGAAAGATATTTTCACCATTATTTAGCATGAATACTGTATGTCTATATTACCATGAGGTGATGTTCACCTTGGATGACGAGTTCTCGCCGAGCACGTCCGATCTGTGCGAGTGAGCGCGTCTCATGATTCATCGCGACGAGCGACTGTTCGGAGATACCGTATGCCTGGAGTGCCTGGAGTCGGGAAGAGTAGGAGGCGAGGGCATGAGGGCCCATGAGGGCGAGGTCGGTAGTCATATTTGTATTTTTAGGAGTTCTGGATAGATTGTAGCATATATTTCTCCGTGAGTCAAAAAAGTATTTCCTATGAACCTCACTCTCAGAGTCGCGAACTACATGGCACGATATGCCCCATCTCGTACGAAGATCACAGCGTATCTCACGAAGAAGAAGTGTCAGGATATTGAAGCATTTCTCTCGGATATTGGCTATGATGAGCGTCTCATGATCAGCATGTGGATGAGGACATTCGTCACTGTCGGGAAGGGGAAACGGGAGATCGAGATGAAGCTCATCCAGAAGTGATTCCCCAAGGAGTGAGTACGAGAAGCTCTCATGGAATACATTGGAGAGCTCGAGGACTGGGAATGACAGAAGGAGAGGATCCTTCATCAGATCATGACACTTCAAGGTCGAGGCAAATCTCAGAGGATGATTGCATCCATCCTTGTCGGGAAGTATCCCTACTTTCGCCGTGAGATCGAGGAGATTCTCGAATCTATGGATGATCAGGATTCTCTCGAGAAAGAGATGCAAAAGTACAGAAATCGATATAATCTCCATGATCCTCATGATCGTGAGAAGCTCATCGCAGCACTGATGAGAAAGGGATTCGAGTATAGTGTGATCAAGAAGGGAATAGTAATTAGTGAATAGTAATTAGTGAATAGTAATTAGTTACTAGAAGAAAAAAGAACCAAGAACCAAGAACCAAGAACCAAGAACCAAGAACCAAGAACCAAGAACCAATTCCCCCTACTTCATTCTAAGGCTCAAAGATTCCAACATTCGAACTCTCCAAACCACTAACCCACTATCCTATGTTCATCTGTTCATCCTGTCATTCGAGTACGCCAAAATGGGTAGGGAAGTGTCCTACTTGTGGCAACTGGAATACACTCGAAGAAGTAACGTCGAGTGAGAAAAAACTCAAGTCACTCTGAGGCAAAAAGATACAAGTATGAAAAATCCAACTCGAGTATGACTCCCTACCACAGAAGATCGTGAGCATGAGTGCAGAGCTCGATAGTGTTCTCTGAGGGGGAATCATGCCGGGAAGTCTCATCCTCCTCTCGGGTGAACCAGGAATAGGGAAGTCCACACTTGCGCTCCAGATGGCAGAGTGGTATGCACAGGAGTGAGATTGAGAAGATTGAGTAGTGAACACACTTCAACGAAGAGTACTCTATATCAGCGGGGAAGAGCATATCGGGCAGATATCACAGCGAGCAAAACGTCTCTGAGTCTCGAGTAATAGAATTGATCTCATATCTGAGTCGAACTTCGATGATATTCTCACGACGATCGAGACACATGGAGCGAGTATCATCATTATCGATTCTCTCTCTGTGCTCTCGAGTGATTCACTCTATTGAACACCAGGAAGCATCACACAGATCCGTACGATGACGGAGATGCTCATGGGGGTAGCGAAGCGGATGAATATATCGATTGTTCTCATCGGACATGTAACTAAGGATGGATCGATCTCATGACCAAAGTCACTCGAGCACCTCGTCGATGTTGTTCTCTTTCTCGAAGGAACTCGTACCGAGAACTATCGTCTCCTCCGTGCCTTCAAGAACCGATTCTGATCCACTGAAAACGTCGGACTCTTTCGTATGGAAGCAACTGGGCTTATCGATCTTCCGAATCCTGGGCGTGAATTCATCAATCCTGAGAATGCACTTCTTGCAGGTTCGGCACTCACCTTCACCCTCGAAGGGAATCGACCACTTCTGATCGAGATCGAGTCACTCACGACGTATACCAAGTTCGGCTATCCGAAGCGTTCGACTCGATGAGTTCCACAGGGGAAACTCGATCTCCTGATCGCTGTCATGTCCAAGTTCATGAAATCCAAGCTTGAGAACTATGACGTTTATCTCAATATCGGACGAGGGATATCACTTTCGGAACCCTGAGGTGATCTTGCTTGCATTGCTGCTATGATGAGTTCTCGACTCGATACTCCTCTTGGTTCAACAGTCTTCTTGGGAGAAGTCTCACTGACATGAGTAGTGAAGAGTGTCTATGCTCTCGATCGTCGTATTCTCGAAGCAGTGAAGCTTGGCTTCACACGGATAGTTCTCCCGGCACAGTATACCTGAATCCTCCCTTCATGAATAGATGTCGTACGAATCGATCGAATAGGTCAACTTGAGGGAATTGTTGGGGGAACTAAGGGAGATACTCTATAGGAACATCATAGAGAAAAAAGAATCCTATTGATAGGTCATCAAAAAAACCTCCAGAAATATTTTGGAGGTTTTTTTTGACGTAATACCGATTATTCAGTTTTTTCAGTAGGAGTATCAGTATTTGATTTCTTTGCAGGAGTCTTTCTTGTTGTTATTTTTTTGACTGGGGCTTTTTTCGATGCAACTGTCTCTGTATTTTTCTTGCGTTCGAGAATTCTTTTTGCTGAGACCTTCGCTTGTTCTAATTCATCGATCTCTTCCTCGAGCTCCTCTTCCAACTCCTCCAGTTCATCGATACGACGATCTCTTCGACGGATGATCAGCCAAGCGATGAAGATGATAAGAATTCCAGAGAGAATAGCTCCCATATTGAGAACTTTATCGATATAGTTGTACTCTACGATGATATCCCGTTCCAGTTCGATAGGAACTGTTTTTCCACCCTCTCCGATATATTCGAGCGCGATTTTTGCCTTAATATGCCTCTGGGCAATACTGATTTTGAGTTTTTCCCATGGATAGAGGACGTTTGCATTATTCGCAGAGAGAGCAGAGTAGTATTCGCCTGGAGACTGGAACTTGATTACCATTTTTCCATCTTGATAGGTCTCATAGGCGTATCCCTTCCATTCAACATCGTAAATACGCTTTCTATCACCATCTGGAAGTACGCTTCCTCATTCATCATTGATTGGTAAATAATCGACCACTCTTTCTCCGAGATAGACTCACTCTGGAGTCTTGATAGACTCTTTTCCTATTTTCTTGAGAAGCGTTCCATCTTCATCATAGAGTTCAATTCGACCGATTGGGCGGACATCGATATTTCCAGAATTGGTAACGGGAATAGTGAATTTGACATTGAAGTCAGAAGTATTGACGAGCTCAGGTTTATTCCAAAAAGGATTCAATTCTGTCTTCAGATAATTGAGGGCTCATGTCCAGTTCTTTGTTTCTCTTGGTGACTTGAGAAATTCATTGATTGGATCTGGAGCACTGAAGAAAGGGGTATCGATCTCTATATCTCCAAGTCGTACATCATAGATGAGCTTTCATGGAACATTCACCTGAAAAATCACTCCAAGTTGACGTACCATCGTCACCGTTGCATTTTGCTTTCCTGTATCAGGAGTGAAGTAGACAATCCCATAATGTCCTCCAGGAAGTGCCTTTGCTGGGGCAGTGAAGGTGACTTTTATGATTTTTTCTTTCTTTGGTTCTATGGCGAATCGAGAAAATTCACCGAATGAGATCCAGCTTGAGAGACTTTTTGGATCAGCACCTGATCCAGAATAGTTGTGACAAATAGGGGTTCCATCACTTTGGTCTGCTACACAGTCTCCAGCACTGAGTCTCACAGTATAGGTATCAGTTGCAGAATTATTGAATACTTTGACTTCGCGGACTATCGTCTTCCCTGTACCGATAGTAAATTCATGCTTTGGAGGCGAAACTCAGATTTCGAGATTGGTGCTAATTGCAGAGGCATATACTGGGATAAGTATCATAGCAAAAAGGCTACTCCATCGCAGTACGGAAGATATTCGCATAAAAAAATAAGAAAAATGAGTAAGAGAAATTCATTCCTATAATAGAAAAACTCTTTCAAAAAGCAAAAAGTCCTTATGGATTTCATAAGGACTTTATATGATTGTTATGTATAATTAGAAGTTTCCTGAAACGGTTACCTTAATCACATCTTGATAATCCCCCGCTGGTGTCTGTCCGTTTGGCTGAGCAGTGACTGAGAATGTGAAGTCATCAACAGCAGTCAGTGGCTGTTGCTTGTTACACGTATAGAGT
>JANPGO010000011.1:0-50908 GCA_031423995.1 Candidatus Altimarinota bacterium
ATGTATATGTGGCGGGATGATCGAGCGGGGAATATGATCTTTCGTGCACTGCATCAGAAGTCGCGACTCTTTCCAGGTATAGATATCATCATCGAGAAAGATGCCTTCGGTTCTCGGGTATACAACGCTCAGAAACTCTGGAGTTTCGGGAAGGTAGGGGGAGATATATTTTCTACCGCTTCGATCCAGGCACTCATACAAGATGCGAAAAATATACAATTCGTCTCTATCTGATCCTGATGGCCCCTCAGACTCAAGCACCTGAGAGAAAATAATCACTCCAAGGTATTTCTCTTCGATGAATTCACTCCCTCGAGTCATGCCCTCATCGGAGGGATGAATATCGCGGATCAGTACCTCACGGCACCCGCACTGATACCTACCGATACTGGGGGTTGGCATGACTATATGGTGAAGGTGACCGGCGAACTCGCAGACACTATCGCACGATGACGAAGTACCAAAAAACGGTGAAAAATAGAACAAACATTCACCACAGGAGTCGAGATATTCATGACCCTTCGTAATCGTCTCGCCATGCGCAAACGTATCCTGAATGAACTCTCACGTGCAGAGAAATCTATCATCATCGAACATGGATATCTCACGGATATGAAGATCATCAGACAATTGCGGCGACTCGGTCGTGCCGGTATCGATATCGATGTGATCCTTCCTGATCGTTCTGATGGCGTCTGGCATGCGAATATGCGAAGTATTCATAGTATTCTGAGACCTTCACTCATCCACCCTCAGAGTGAGAGCCGAATACGAGTATGGCTCTATCCAGGGATGATCCATGCAAAGGTCATCCTCATCGATAGATCAGTTGCCATCATCGGTTCGGCGAATCTCACCTATGGGAGCTTCGACTTCCTCCATGAGACGAATGCAATATTTCGAGGGAAAAATGGTGTCGTGGGTCTCCTCGCCGATCAGCTCGAGAAGGATATCTCTCTGAGCAGAAAAGTGCTTCTCGCAACCATCCCAAAGTATTCGCTCATCCTCGCATGGATCCAAAAATGGTTTATATAAGTGTTTGAATTTGAATAATGTCAGTGTTCCGTCATTCTGAACGGAGTGAAGAATCCAGTCGAGAAAATGGATTCTGGCATTCGCCAGAATGATAAAATTGATTCTATCCAAACAAATTAAGTAATATATACTTCACAAATTCCTCATCCGAAAGCATTGGGAATTTCGAGTTGACACTCAGGGTGAAAGGATAGAATGAAGGGTATCATAAACTCTTCCTATGCACACTATTTTCTCTATCTTCTCGCTCCAGAATCTCATCATAGAACTCAGGAGAGTCATCAGTCGATTTCCCCTCTCAGCTCTCTGTATTCTCATCGTGACAGGAATACTCTCATATGAGAATGCGATGAGCTATTCAGATATCAGTAGTGAGCTCCGTGATACACTTGGCTATATCACGATCGCAAGTGGCATTGCTTTCTTTCTCGCAACAGCACTCGATCTCTTCCTCGAACAGGTTCATAGGAAGTGGGTCTATCGAGTGATTGGGTATATTGGGACTATCGCCTACGCATTCTACCTCTACACTTCACTCGAGAGTCGGATGAGTTCGACTGAGTCAACGACGCTCATTTTGCTTTCACTTTTTGGATTCCTGATCACACTCTTCTTTGCTCCGTATATTCGGGATCTCGTGCAGAAAAAATACTCTCAGGAAGCGTATATTCACTATTTTTATTCCATTGCAATAGCATTTCTGACGGCTATGATCATGAGTGGTATCCTCATGATCCTTGGATCGATCGCACTCTGGAGTATCGATATACTCTTCACGGTGGATTGGATTGGGGATAAGGCCTATGGATATATGGCGATTTTTTCCTTCGCCTTTGTAGCTCCACTTTTCTGACTCTCGCGTATCCCATGATCGTGAGATACTCATGCTCGGGAAGGGAAGGTGAATGTTTTTTTTGCATTCCTCGTCACGTATGTTGGAACTCCGTTCATCTGTATCTATTTCCTCATCCTCTATGCCTATAGCGCCTATGTACTCATGCACTTCAATGATTGGCCACAATGACAGGTCTCATGGATGGTGATCGGATTTTCTACATTTTCCTATGTGCTCTATATCTTCTCTGAACCGATTGCTCTCGAGTGACGGATCGTGAACTTGGTACGAAATATCCTCCCCGCAGTTGTCCTCCCACAGGTCGGGATGCTCTTCTATGCGATCTATCTCCGCATCGCTCAGTATGACTTCACGATCAATCGATATTTCGTCGTCGTTTTCGGACTCTGGCTCGTGGGAATATCACTCTATTTCCTCATCTCCCGAGAGAAGCGACTGATCATGATCACAGCTTCACTTGCCGTCATCACACTCCTCATCTCAGTCGGACCATGGTCGGTCTACCATCTTCCTCTTGCTCGTCAGTATAGTCGACTGGTCGCCAATCTCGAAACAGCAGGTATCCTCTCGAATGGACAGATTAAACCTCTTGCTACGTATGAATCCATCGACGTGACCCTCTCAGATGATATCTATACCGGCATCGAGTATGTCTGTGGATTCGATCACTGTCGCCTCGTGCGAGCCCTGTTCGAACCATCACTTCCGACGCTCGTCCAGGCAGAGAACGATCGAGAAAAAAATTGGGAAAAGGATGCTCTCGAATATCAGAAATGTCAGACGCTTGGGCAATTCGATTGCTATAGAAAAGTGATGGACAAAGAAATGAGTTCTTGGGAAATACGTGAGCATATAGCCAGTATCATCAAAGTGAGAGTCAAGCCATACCAATGAGACAATGAATACAATGCCTTCCTGAACTTTTCTCTCGATGAATCCTCTGGAGCACTCTTTCCGATCGATATCGCATGATATGAGCGAATCTTCTCAGTTGCACAGAATACAGAATGGTCTGTACAACAGAAAAATATCCTCCTCCTCGATACCACTTGATCCACTGCAAGTCTCATCATGAGTGGGCAGTTGGTCGATACCTTCTCGATCAAGGATTTTGAGAATTCACTTCTCGAAACCTTCCGAACTGAGAACAAGCTCAATCTGCCGAAAGATCAGATGACTGTAACACTCGATGGGAAGGCATACTCGGTGAAGATCTATCTTCGTTCGATCAGTATACTGAATCCAACATATATCACACCCAAGAAGCCAATTAATATTTACATCTCTGCGGATGGATATGCTCTCGTGAAGCGAAAATAGCTTGACTTCTCATGGAAAGTCATAGAATGAGAAATTATCTCTTCACTCAAAATCTATGCTAGAATGACTACATCCAGATACAGTAAGACAAATTCAGGAAAAAATGTCTCCAACAGAACGCCTAAGGAGGCTATGATGAGCAAATACACCCAGTTTAACTTCTTCTAGTGGATGAGAAAGTTGAGTATGAGCTGAAGCAGCGAGAACACTGAGTAATGGTAGAACTACTGAGGTGCTCTGAAGTCCAGTTAGAAAAAATTGAGAGTAATTCCTATTTTCTATACCAAAACCGACACTCCTCACCTCCGTTGAGGAGTTTTCTATTCGCGAGTCAGAATCGGATATCGACCGGATAGCTCGTGATGAATCCTCATCCAGATTCACTCACTTCATGGATGAGCTTCTTGTAGATCCCATCGAGGTCGTCACTCTGCAGGCGATTGCCATAGGGAGGATTGGTGATGATGGTTGGTGGGGGAGTGGGTTGTCCAGGGAGAACAGTTTTAGATTTCCCTTCTTCATCATGCTGAGTAGGATTTAGTGTCTCAAGAGATTCCGCATCAAGTGCGGAATGACGAACTTGAGGCATATCCAGAAAGTTTCCCACTGAGAACGTGATATCTCATTCGACTCAGGCACGTCGAGCATTTTCTCTTGCTACAGAGATCATGGCAGGATCAATATCTCGGGCGTGGATTGTATAGCTTCCTGAGGGGTAGATTTTTTTCTCTGCTTGTTCTCGCACCTGCTCGAGAAGATCTGCATCATGGAAGGGGAGTTCTTCCATACGGTATGAGCGAAAGAGTCCTGGAGCGATATTTCGCGCCATCATCGCTGCTTCGATCGGGATCGTTCCAGAGCCACAGAATGGATCGAGCAGGGGAGTCCGATACTTCCAGTTCGCGAAGGCAACCAGCGCAGCTGCGAGATTCTCTTTCAGGGGAGCCTCCCCTGCATCACGACGATAGCCACGCTTATGGAGGGGATCACCTGTCACATCGAGGAGGACATGGGCAATATTATCGATGATGAGGATAAGTATGTGAACCTCTGTGTTATTGGTATAGTTCGGGGTCGTGATGGTGGAGAATATAGCATTTTGCCCGACGCTCTGGATGGTTGGGATACTCGAGAGTGTCGATCGGGTCGATGATGCCTCGATGACGATCTGTTCCTTTCCTGTCAGATATTTTTCCCATTCGATATTCCTAAGGACGGCATGGAGCGTATCGAAGTCGATAATCGCCTCTTCCGCAAGGGAGAGGTAGACTCGATTCGCGAAACGAGAGGAGATCAAGAGTTCATACATATTCTGCAGAGTTCCACGAGACTGCACGAGTCGATCGAGTGCACGGATGTCACTCACTCCGATTTTCTCACATTCTCGCTTCACGAGGGATTCGAGGCCTGACTGGCAGGTGAGGAGAAAATTGAGTGGTAGAAGGTTCGAATCTTGGAGTCTTGGAGTGTTGGAATCTTGGGGGGCTTGAAGATTCGAACTAGAACTGATTTTTTCTGATCTCGATACGATGGGAGTATTTGGATCTTGTTTCTTGACGAGTTTGATGATTTTTGGCATGGGGGAAGTGTAGCGAAAAAGGAAAAAAGAGCAAAGGATGTTATTTATATTGAAAATATTTTACTATTATGTTAGAATTCAAAAAGAATACTAACTTTTAAATAAATATGAATACTGTTTGAGTTACACCTTCTATTCCTCAGTCGTTTGGGTTTCTTTGACAAATTTGATCTGGAATACTTACATCATCATCAACAGTTGCTGCAGTACAAGCAAACGTAAATGTAGTTTTAGACTTACACATAAGAGATAGCATACTTGCTAATAATACAGTAAAAAATCTCTTAGTTTCATCCATAAAAATGGCTCATGTTGATGAAAATGGAATCATAAAGAATGAAATTTTGCTTCATAATCTCGCTGGTTATCTTAGATTAATGTATCCTGAACAAACAGATGAATACATTGCTCACCTGTTATTTTTTACAAAGAAATCTAATCTAATAAAGTTGATTGAGGATTATGTTCCCCCATCATCTCTCCCTCAAGGACCAAGGATACAGATAGAAGCTCCTAAGTGACCGAAAAGCATCGATAAATTACAATACACCTCTACTACATATGATGCTGATGCATTAGATAGATATCCATGAATTCCTGATAAATATACAAGAGTTACCCCTCAACAAAGGATGAAGCTCGCTGAAATCTATGCATCAGGACTTAATATGAGTAATCTATTTCCAAGGATTTTAGCTATATCCGCTGATTGAACTTGAACGCTTCCTGATAGTATAGATGGTTGGATAGTATGGTGCTGACTCTTCAGGGACCTAATGGATGACATTCGTGCGAAGATTGTATCCCAATCAGAAAATATGAATATTCTTCGAATGAAAAACCCTAAGGAGTATGCAATTATGAGATATCTTGTATCACCAATTCATCCAGTAACAAATAAATTAAAAAGAAAAATATTATTAACTCCAGAATTCTCAGATAGAGATAGTCTTAGCATGTATGAGGTGTTTTCAGTGGACCCATTATTTCGTAAATTATTTCCAAATACAAAACTGTGAAATGATTTCTATAGTCCACGAAAAGGTGAAGGACTATTAGAATTTACTAACTATTTTGAACTACTTGATCTACTTTGAATAGACTCAGATGAATATAAACAAAGAATAATTGATTTTATTGGAGAACAGGTAACTTAGAAGTCTTTGAAATCCCCCACCATCACGGTAGGGGATTTTTTTATACTGAGAACTTCGGAAGGTATTCCTTCACATAGCGCTCTTCACATTCACGGATGATCTTGACAGCTTCAGTTGCATCGAAGAATCCGTTTACCTTACAGGTTCCAGGTTTCTTCAGATCCTTGTAGTGTTCGAGATAGTGAGCTGCTTCTTTCTGCCAGTGAGGTCCGAGTTGCTCATAGGAAGTGATATGGTCCATACGTTTGTCATCAGCGAGGACGCCGATCACTTTATCATCGATCTCACCACCATCATCGAACTTGATAATCCCGATCACTCTCACTTCTGCGAGTGATCCAGGGACGAGTCATTCTGTCACATTTGCGATGACGACATCGAGCGCATCATTATCATGATCCCATGTACATGGGATCGCTCCATAGGCGAATGGATAGGCAAGAGAAGAATATCCGACGCGATCGAGTTTGAGAGTTCCTGTCTCAGTGATGAGCTCATACTTATTGATAGACATCGCATTGATCTCGATGATTGTATTGATCCGGAGCTTTTCTACATCTGCGAAAGCTGGGAGGATATGGAGGAGATTGAGCATATATTTGCTCGGTGGGTGGTCGATATTGGCCATAGTATGGATGAATGTTAGAATGTTAGAGTGTTTGAATCTTAGAGTGGGAAAAGTTGGATGAGTATTGTATGAGCTTCAGATAGGGCATTGTTCTATTCAAAGATACAAAACTTCCAAACTTCCAAGACTCTACTCGAGCATATTGAAAAACTGGAAAATGCAACCATTTTGCACGAGAAATGTTGCGATCCTTGGCTTTGTCTCTATACTGCAGTCAGTATTTCTCATGTAGCCTATGACACGAAAGCTTCTCATCCTTCTCTTGCCAATAGTTCTCTCAGCATGCAATCTTCTCGGTTCCACAACCAATTCTGACAATCTTCCTGAACATGATCTCACTACCGACTACTCCCGAGCAATGAATCGGGTGTTTTCAGTTACGTATGATACCGAGTTGAAGAATTTTCTTGATTGAGTTTATCAGAAATTTGCACCCCCTGGATATGATACCGGAAGTCTTCAGGTATTCTATAATTCCCCGAAGGTTGGAAAGATGGATCTCACGCTTCACGCAGATGCTGTTCGCGAATCATGGAGAAAGATGTCAGCGAATATGAGTCTCACAGGCAGTATCGAATCACCAGATACGAATATCCGATTCAACGATGTTCGCGGTGGATATATTAGCCTCTTTCCAGCAAAAACTTTTATCCGACTGGATGCATTTGATATCGTCGGAAGTCTGAACGAGACAATCAAAAAATCTCTCAAATGAAGTCGTCTCAAACTCGGGACATGGTACTTATCGGATGGTATCCATATACCTCAGAACCTTGTTGATGGGGAGATCTGATCATTCTTTGTTCCATTCACAGCACGACTTATCGATGATGTCCTCGATAATGGACTCGTTCATATCAGACGAACACTCGCAAGTCATCCGATACTTGAATCTATCTCTGGTACAGGAAATCTCGTCAATTCGAACTATGAATATGATGTGCGATATTCGGCCTCTGGCGCGGAGGATCTTTTTCTAACCTTTGTCGATATCTATACCGATACAGGATCGATCACTCCATCGATACGATCAACAATCCATGAACTGACGCAGTCGATCAATGGAAAAGGAACATTTCGTATAGATAAGCTCGATCCAAGTATTTTCCACTTTACCGGACGATTCTTCACACTGAAACGGATGTACGATCTCGCGATCGATGTAGAGAAAAATCATACCTTCTATGAGTTGACGGGAAAGTATTGGGGATTCACTTCAACCTTCGATCGATTCCCGGATAATCGAGTCCTATACTCACTCGAAATGAAAGATGGAACGGGTTCTACAGAGTGGATCCACTATGAAGGAAAGCCCTCTTCCAAGGGTCTATATCTCACACTCCGAGTCTGAGATATAGAAACACGAGCACTCCAGATCCAGTATGCGAATACCGCGAATACATTCTCTGGAAGCATAGAAATGCTTCCCGTTGATCAGAATGCAATATTCTTGAGCTATTCCGGAAAGAGAGAATGAGGAGTCTTGACACGAATTTGAGGGCATATAGAACAGGGAAATACTAATATTGATGGGGATGTTCTCCTTGATTGAGATGAGAATTTCACAGGAACACTCACGACACCAGTTGGAGTATTTCATGCTCTTGATCACATTCATACTGGTGATATCTTCATCAAGGGAGAGTCACAGTGATTGACAGCCACACTTGTACAGACTTATACGAATGCAGGACTCCTTGATGGCAAACTTGAACTCCCTGTCGGGAGTCTCTCATGGACAGGAAAAATATTAGATGGAACAATATCCTGATTCCATTCGGCATTTGTCTCGCCATTCGGACATGTGTCGGTGAATCTCGACCAGACAAGCCAGGGCCTCGTCGCTTGACCGTTCATCATTGCTGATGAAAAGAACGAAATCCTCTCAGGAAAACTTCTTCTTCATATCGAGCCAAAAAAACGAGGATTGAGAATAGATACCACCAATCCGATCGATGGAACACCACTCTCATTTGGGATCGAGACTATTTCCGATATTCTCTGGTCAGAATCTGCTCATGTTGATATTCCGAAGGATTATTTTCCTATCGCAGACCTCCTAGGAACAGGGTGAATGGATGGAGTGAATTCACTGCCAGGGCTGTCAGGATTTTAGATACTTTCTCTTTGCTATGCAATTCTCACACAAATGATTTCTCTTCATAGAAAGTTCCCTCCTCTTCTTCGTGGCATGAGTATGAATTCTTTCTTGAGCGTTTTTTCCAGCCATGACTTCCTATCTTGAGCGTTCTCGTGATGCAGCACGTATTGCCTGACTCATGCAGTACAAAACCGCACTTCAATGATTCTATGCTGATAACGAAGTATATCCGACAGAGTCTGATACATCCTGCATTCCTGGGAAAGTCCTCCAGGGAAAATATCTTCTCACGCTCCCGACTGATCCATCGAAGCATCCGACATCACCATGCAATGGAGATGAAGGTATGACCTATGCATACCGAACATGGAATGATGCGAGTGGAAAACCTCACTTTCTCCTCTCAGCCCATATGGAGGATGAGGCGCGGTGAAATTCCCCTAAAGGAATCAATGAATATTCGAATACTGAGCTTCTCTCATGATCAGTTTCATTCATACCGAATAGCGGACAGTATTACTCGATATTTTATTAACTATACACATTATAAGTAAATAGTCTCTTCAGAGACGATTTTTCTCTTGATATGATCCAGGAGATCTCTATACTAGGCGCATTGCATAATCTTTTTCTATGTTCAAAAAATATATTTCCATTGTTCCTGCACTTTTCCTTGTCGGATGCAGTTGGTCATCAGCTCCATCAGACTTCTCATGAATGTACCGTGCACATGTGACAAAACAACTCGACTCAGTCCATCAAGTAGCTGAGGATATCGGAATCGGGAAGAAATATATGATCGATGGATCAACCAAATTCTGAGCGAATGTTCCTGGGTATATGAGCGGTATTCTCTCGATGGATTATACTTCCAAGATTGATGGACGAGACATAGAATTCACATGACGAAAATTCCTTCTCGGCTATGAGGCATTTATTGCATCTGGTTCAATCTCTCTCGATGCGCTCGGAATTACATCAAAATGAGGAGATACCTATTTCTTCTTCAAGGATCTCGCTGAGCATAATATGCTCAGTCCTCGAATGCTCGAAGTATTTCAGAAATATAATGCAAAGTGGCTCTCTCTCACCAAGGCAGACATAGAATCTTCGCTCTCTGGAGGAACTCTCCAGGACGTCCTCTCATACAAACTTTCCGAATCACTCTCTTCGCTTACACTCGATGAGGTGAAAGAGAGATTGAATAAGTACCCACTCTTCCAGGAAGTGGGCGACCTTGGAAATTCTGGCTCACTCCATCAGTATGCAGTCTCGCTCAATGCTCCAAATATTGTTTCCCTGATTGATGATTTCTCTCTCCGCCTCACCGGAAGTTGACTCTCTTCAGATGATCGGTCGACACTGACGAAGGATTTTGCATCTGTATCAAGTAGTGGTACAGTGAGTTTTGATCCGAAGGATGCAAGGTACATCAACCTCGATCTCATGCTCTCATCATCAGATATGTGAACTACACGAATTATGCTCAAGGAGGCAAAAGATGAATTCCAACTCACGCTGAAGACAAATGTTACCACTCTTTCTCTTTCTGCAGTGAAGTCTGAGAATGGTGATCAGAATAGCACTCTCTCGCTCAGTCAGGGAGACAAGGAGGTCGCAAAACTCGTCGTCCTCTTCAAATACGAAGATGGTCGTATGAACGAACTTGATCTCACTATGAGTGCTCCATCTCAGGGGCTCACGATGAACCTCATAGAGAAGAATGCAAAAGATGGATCATTCGAAGGAAATATGAACGCAGGTATAGGAAATGCAACTTGGACAGGAAAAGTTGATCATCGGGCTCTCATGGCGCTCCATCTTCATGGGGCAGTAGTGGGGACAACTCTCGCTGTCGATCTCGAAGCAAAAAATGGAGATATGATATATGGTCCACTTGTCATGAAGAGTGGAAATACGATTGACTTTGCTGCGGATATATGACTTCGTGTCACTCCAGAGCGATTCTCTCTGAGTATCGATACTGCACTCCCATCAGATGGGACTGGGAGTGGTGCCACGGAACAAAAGGCACACTTCGATGCTGATATTATCGCAAAACGATCAGGATTCTCAGGTAATGTCGAGACACCAAAAGCTGAAAAGACATTTCGAGAATTCATCAAGGATATCGATGCGATTGCTCCTGCAGAAGAATCCTTCCAAGAAACTCCCCCTGAAGAGTCACTTTCTTGAACTCCAGGAATGGGATCAGGGACCGTTATTCAGGGAACCGTATCGAACTAATCTTCTCTCTATGCGCAAAGCGTTCATCACTATTACTGTCATTGCCCTCCTTCTTTCAATCATCGGAACAGGGGTCCTTGTCTACATAGATTCACACAGTCCAATACCGTCTGAGTCTTCCGTATCAGGAGAATAATTTATTTGTATTTTTTCTTCCTATGTCTGATCCACACATCACCAACGAACAAAAACTTGAAGCCATGTTTCGTATTATTACAGAACAAGAAGATCGGAGAAAGCGAGCGCAATGGTTTCGTCTCTTGAAGTGGTGTATACTTGCTGTTGGTATCTATTTCATCGCGACACAGCCAGCACTCATCCTCGGGAAGGTGACTGAGATCATCAAACCGCTGGTACTCTCGACGGCGAGTGGAATGATCTCAACACAAAAAGATGAACTCATGAAGAGTATCAAGGATGTCCTTCCAGCAGGTATTGACGTCAAAGAATTCCCACTTCCTCCCCAATAATTTGGGGATTTTTTCTGAATATTTCTATGATCATCACCCCACTCGGACATACAGAATTCCTCGTCGATATCGCGAATAGTGAGTGAGAAAATGTCCGTATCCTCGTCGACAGTTGGCTCTCGGATTTTGCCATCGGGGATCTCATGGAACGCGCAGTGAAGGTAGAACTTGATCCTGAAAAAATCGCGACCATCGATGCCATCTATATCTCGCATGCTCACTCAGATCATCTGGATCCGTATACTCTTGTTTCGATCTACTGACTATCGCAGGCTCACAAGGAGGGGAATTTCCCCCTCTTGATGCTTCCAGTCACACTGGGGTATCTCAAGCCACTTTTTGCTCAGTATCTGCCGAATGCTCCGATTCATTGGCTCATGAACTATGAGTCCCATACTTTGAACGGGATCAAGATTACTGGCTATATGTTCCCACAGTCTTCGATTACCAATGAAGATGACGTCATGATGCTCTCGGTCGACAATGGTCGAGAACTTCTTTTTGCTGAGATCGATACCCTTCCGGAAGAGGATTCTCTCGATGCCCAGCGCGAACTCTACCGTATCCTCTCGAGAGAGGGATACGAGACGATCTCTTATATCGCGAGTCGAAATGAACTTCCAGGACAGCTCCCACTCCTTGACCTCCCCATGAAGAAACGCAAATCATTTCGGGACGAATATATTGCTGGACGCAAAGAGGAAATGTACTTTGCCTATCAGAAATGGGAATACGAGGAATTCGAAAATTTCCCGAATATATTCGAGATCCCCAACCTGGTTCGTGGGTATATCGGGCAGGGAATCGCCTATCCGAGACAATGCTCGCTCGATTATTCTCACCTCCAAATATTCCCTCTCGAAGAAATCGCTTCGATGGAGTCGGATATCGCACGCGAGTGTGGCTATGAATTCCCACAAAAGGCGCTCCTTCCTGGTCGTCAATACAAGATCGAGAAAGCCAGTATTGAAGCAGGAAGAAAAGAATGTCCGATAGGGAAAATAATAGACAATAAGAAGCAGAAAGGAGATTGAATTCAAGAGATGTCGAGTGATCCGTCATTCTGAACGGAGTGAAGAATCCATTTGTCTGATTCACGGGATCCTTACCCACAAGGGGTATACTGACTATCGCAAGCTCAGGATGACGATACAAAGAGACAAAAGAGACTCTATGCTTCCTGACCACTTTTTCCTCGTGAACATACTTCAGAGAGTATTGAGGCAGCGAAGATTCATATTCTCGAAATACTGAATCATCGATTCCTCCCATACTGGTCAGCTTCTCCCATCGCGAGCCTCCGAGATGCACTCCTGAAGAATCGGGATGGGGCATATAGGATATCCTTCTCCGTCATTCCTGCGGAGGCAGGAATCCAGGATTCTGGAGGAAGAGATTCCGGGTCATTCATCCTTCGGTGTAAACCAACGGAGAACGGAAGCCCGGAATGACGGAAGAGAGAAATTATTTTTGAGTATTCTTTTGCTTTCGTCTGATTCAGGGAAGTTGCGTATTCAGAGGGCATGAGAATCGATGAAGATTATTGGCTCGATGATGTACTTGATTTCCTCGACGGATGACAGGAACTCTATTCGAACTTCTGGCATACCCTCGATCCGAAGCGAATCTACCGGCTCTGGACCTGCCTCGGTGCGAACTATATGAACCATGATCTGGTCGTAAACAAATATCGCCTGCATTTTGAGCGGGCGATACGGGGAGAGACGGCAGAATCATATGTCACGGCTATTTTTCCTCATCTTTCCTAATATGTTCCAACTCAGTCCATTCGTGATTTTTTGCCTCTTCTGAGGAATACTCTCAGTGATCAGAGTTGGACTCTCTTGAAATACGGATCATATGGGACTCATCTGGAATCTTATCCTTGCCCTCATCCCATATTTCTTTGCTCTGATCTACGTCCGTGAGAAGCGAAAATGGCATATGATTTTTTTCTTTCTCTGGCTCCTCTTCTTCCCAAATAGTCTCTATATCTGGACTGACTTCATCCACCTCGAACAGGATGGAATACTCCTTCATTTTGATATCGTCTACATCAGTATCATGGCGCTTGCAGGACTCTTTGCGGGATTCAGTTCGCTCCATCTCATCCACATCTATTGGAATCTCAGGTATCATCGTGTGCGATGATGGATCTACGTTTCTGTGATTATGATTGTCTCACTCTTCTGAGTCTTTCTCGGAAGATTTCTCCGGTTCAACTCATGGGATATCATAAATGAACCGCTTCAGCTCGGTCGTGAGATACTCTCGCTCCTCATCCATCCGAATACTCTTCCACAATTAGAGGATACAGTTCGGGCGACAGGGCAGGTGATCTATGGGCGATGATTCATGAATATGTATGGATTCATCACCCTTTATTTCATATTCTATATGCTCTTATATGGGTTTCTGTATCGGTCGAGGAAGAGTGAAAATATTTTCTAGAGAAACCAGTATTATTGCCCTTTCAAACTTTTTCTCTATAATCCCCTCATGCAAAAACACCTCCACGTCATCGGTATCGGAGGGATCGGTGTCTCAGCACTGGCTCGATACTATCATCACCTTGGCTATTCGATCTCGGGTTCAGATTGATTAGATTCTCCACTGCTTGAGACGCTCAGAAAGGAAGGATTCCAGATCCATATCGGTCATGATGTAGGCAATCTTCCTGAAGATACAGATCTCGTCATATATTCGGAAGCGATCATCACGAAGCCTGATCTCACTCCAGAAGAGCAGATCTACTCGAATCCTGAACTTGCATGTGCTCGAGATCTTGGCATTCGGCATATTTCCTATCCTGTTGCCCTCGGTGAAGTCTTCAATGCGAAGCAAGGAATCGCTATCACTGGTTCGCATGGAAAATCAACGACAACGGCTATGACGGGTATTTTGCTGACCTCATCCCCAACCCTTCTCCTGAAGGAGAAGGGAGATTCTGGTTCCTCCTCTCTGAAGGAGAGGGGGTTAGGGGGTGAGGTGGGTGCATCCGTACTCGTGGGGACACAGGTACCACAGCTTGGAAATTCGAACTTTCACTATGAAGAATCCGAAAATTTCGTGATCGAGGCATGCGAATATAAGCGATCATTCCTCCAGTATCATCCCTATATCACGGTCATTACGAATATCGACCTCGATCACCTCGACTATTATAAAAACCTCGAGGATTATCTCTCTGCGTTCCAGGCGATCGTCGACCAGACGAGTGGATATGTCATCATCTCAGCGGATGATGAGAATTCTCTGAAGCTCCAGATCCCAGAAGAAAAGAAGATTGTAGTAGGGGGGTCCGAGATCCGATATTCAGCAAAGGTTGAAATGCTTTGTCACTGTGGCACAGAAGTGTCATATGAAGAAAAGACTCTGCCGATTCCATCGATGCACCTCCAGGTACCAGGCGATCATCTCCTCCATGATGCGCATCTTGCCTATACGGTCGGGCGACTTCTCGGAATGCAGGATGATGTGATCGTGGCGAAGCTCGAATCCTATACAGGTTCTTGGCGGAGATCGGAGATTGTCGGCACAACGAAACATGGAAATATCGTGATGTCTGACTATGGTCACCATCCCAATGAGATCCGTCCGACACTCCGAGCAATCCGTGAAAAATATGGAGATAAAAAACTCCTCGTGATCTTCCAGCCACATCAGTATTCTCGAACACGTGAGCTCTTGCATGAATTCGCAACAAGCTTTTCCGATGCTTCAGAACTCATCATTCCGAATATCTACTTCTCTCGGGATAAGCAGGAAGATGTCGAATGGATGACGACAGAGCGACTCATCTCTGCAATAGTATGAACAATGAGCAGTGAACAATGAAAAATGAAGATATCGAGCTCCCCTGATAAGGGGGGAAGGGGGGTTTTCTCAGTCAAAAATGGAAATGGACTCGAAAATACTGCGAAGCTCATCCGAGAATATGACGAGAAAAATCCTAATTCTTCTATTATTCTCCTCCTCGGAGCAGGGGATGTGGATAAGCTCAGATATGAGATAGTCTAATCAAAAAAATCCTCCAAAGAATTGTTCACGAGAGCGTCATTATATCCCATCATAAAAGTCTCTTCCAATATTTTTGGATTATGAGTCAGTAATTTTGCTGGTATTTCCATATTTCTCACAAGATGTATCGATAATCACTTTCTTTGAAGAGATGAAATATTCTGATCTTGTGCTCTCGATGTATCGATAGCAAGTATTTCAGTAGCTCAGAGCAAAATAGCTTTTTCTATAGTTGCAGAAAATGGTGCCGCTACTCAGCCATCAATATACTTTTTCCCATAGAATGACTTTACTCATCCATAAAGTACTGGTACTGACATGGACGCTTCTATAATATCGAAAATATCCTCTCATGATACAATATCCCCTCTTGAAAAATATGCAGGAGTATTCCGCGGAATTTCACTCGCGGTTATGTACCAATTCGTCTTTGTCTGGAGGAACCTATCTATAAAAAGGGGTTTATTTTTTCGAAGAACTGTGTTTATGACAAAATCAATACTCATAACCCTATAAATCTTGTATGGATTTATAAAACCTGTATTTGCAAGTTGATTGGTCCAAATATTATAGATTTCATCATACTGATCAGTGAGATAATACGTTGCACATCCAGCTCATCCTGATGTAGCAATTATGATATCAGGTTTTTTCGATGGGAATTTTTGGGCAAGTCAACATAAAAATCCTCAAGTATATGAACAACGCATTCCTCATCAGGACAGTATTATTGCAGTTTTTTTTGAGCTTGAAATCATGAGTTTTATAGTATCATTTATTATTTCCCACGTCAATTTCCTGAAACTTTTTTGTCAAAAATCGTTCATAGATATACTCACCGCATGTCTGTAGATTGTATCACCTCAAACATCTGGAAACTCTATCTCCATCGAGCGATCGGATATTTTCTCGTGATTATGCCGATTATCACGATTTTCTATCAGAAAAATGGACTCTCGATGCAGGACATTTTCATGATCCAGTCGGTTTTCTCTCTTTCTCTGGTACTGTTCGAGATCCCGACAGGATACTTCTCTGATGTCTATGGACGCAAGGGAACGATGATTCTCGGGACGATTTTTGGTATCTTCTGACTCGGTATCTATTGTCTCGCTTCTGGGTTCTGGGGATTTCTCCTGGCAGAACTCATACTCGGACTGGGTGCGAGCTTCCTCTCGGGAAACAACGCTGCGCTCCTCTATGATACGCTCGTCCAGTCAGGAAAAGTCGATGAACACAAGAAAATCTCTGGGAGAATGCAGGCGATCGGATGAGCTTCTGAGGCACTCGCGAGCCTCCTCGGAGGATTCCTCGCTGTCGTGAGTCTCAGAACTCCGTTCTATGTGCAATTCTGTCTCCTCTTCTTCTCACTCTGACTCGTCATCTCACTCATTGAACCCGACCGACACAAGCACGATAATGCTGAATGAGCATGGAAAGGGATGCGAAAAATCGTGCAATATTCCCTCACGCATCATGAGATCCCCTGGATCATCCTGTTCACGGGAACGCTCGGTGCATCGACCTATGTGATGACGTGGATATCACAATCCTATATGCAATCAGCCTGACTTCCACTTGCATACTTCGGTATCATTTGGGCGATACTCAATCTTTCGCTTGCTTTTTTCTCCCTTTTCGCACATGATATCGAGGTATTTCTCGGGAGGAAGTGGTCACTTATCCTCCTTGCTTCACTTCCGATTCTTGGGTATTTCTGACTCGCTTCCACGGTTTCCATATTCGGGATTGGACTCTTGTTCCTCTTCTATTTTGCTCGAGCATTCGGCATCATCGTGCTGAATGACTATGTGAATCGTGTCCTCTCGTCAGATATCCGTGCAACAGTTCTCTCGATTCAGGCACTCTCATGGCGGGTAGTCTTTGCCATCATCGGTCCGATTATCGGATGGATGGGTGATGTGTATTCGCTCTCATTGGCTCTCTTTGCATCAGGAACCATATTTTTCCTGCTCTTCCTGATCTCACTCGTATTCCTCTCTCGTAGATGAGTTCTCGATGTTTAATCCCTGTTACTATGAATCTCGATCCTACCCACCTCCTCTGGACTACTCTCGTGACTCTCGTTCTTTCTCATTTTTGAGCAAAATACCTCCAGGAAAATACTCCACGATGATATATGTTCTGGTTCACGATACTCAATATAATATTGGGATTTATGTTTATGTAAAAATTTTGCAATTTATAAAAGATAACATATACTATCTGTGTCTTCGAAACGGACATGAGTAAAAACTCCTTTGAAAAATCCCCACTATGAATGGGGATTTTTCTTTGTCGGTCTAGCGCGGTGGCTTCACGACTCGTTTCTTTTCGATATAGAAAACTATACCAAATAAACGATGCTTCCAGTATGGAAGTTCGAAACGGAATCTTTTCATAAAATGAAAAGGATTAAGGAGTAAAAACTCCCTGCTCCTCCTGGAAGCAAGGAGCCTATAAATTATAGAAAGACAATTCAGAAAATCAATCGAAAACCTGCTTTGCTTTTTCACTTCTTTTCTCTATACTCTGTCCATCTTTAGAGTTATTTTTCATGTCTACCAACACCCACTTCGCAATCCGTATCGCCTGACCTGCTGGACTCGGGATGCACTCCATCATGGATATTATCGCGAATGCATTCGCCTCGCTCGGTCAGCAGATCATCACGGACTCAGAATATCAGTCGATTATCAAGTGAGGATTGAATTATTATGATGTCCATGTCTGCAGCGAAGCCCCCTATATTACCAAGGCAGTCGATATCCTCATCTCGCTCAATGAGAAAAATATTACCCCGAATCTCGAGAGCCTCAGGAAGTGAGGATTCCTCATCGCGAACCAGAAATGGATCGAGAAAGTAGAAGTACATTTTCCAGATCTCAGAAGTGACTATATCGTCATCGATCCGCTCATCGAGGATAAGTATGAGAATACCTACCTGCTCGGGATCCTCGCAGGGTATCTCGGTCTGGATACGACGGTTTTCGAACCTGCTGTTACCAGAGCTTTTGCGAAGAAAGGTGAGGAAGTGGTTGCGAAAAATATCTGAATTCTGAGAGAGTATGCATGAATTGGCTCCCGTCATTCCCACGCTTTGCTCGGGACAGGCTCTGAGCTTGCGAAGGATCCAGAGTACCAGAAACCTGGATTCTTCCTATCGTCAGAATGACGGACACCACTCCAGATCACCTATGGAAATAAGGCGCTCGCCTATGGAGCAATCGCCTCAGAGCTCGAGTTCTTCGCAGCTTATCCGATGACACCTGCCTCGACCGTTCTCTCCGAGATCGTGAATTCGAAGAAAGTTACCTACCTCCAAGCGGAAGATGAGATTGCTGTTATGAATACTGCACTTGGGGCATCATTCACGGGAAAGCGTTCTATGGTAGCAACATCTGGCGGAGGATTCGCACTCATGACGGAGGCACTCTCATTCGCAGCACAGGCAGAGTTCCCGATCGTCGCGATCCTCTCACAGCGTGCAGGACCATCGACAGGAACGCCAACCTATCATGAACAATCAGAGATCAGCTATGCACTCGTTCCGACATTTGGCGGGGGAGATCATGTTGTCCTGATCCCTTCGACGATGGAAGAAGCGTACTTCATGGGAGGGCAAGCGCTCAATATCGCTCAGAAATATCAGACGACCGTCATCATCCTCACGGATAAGCAGTTCTCAGAAGGGAAGGTCACCATCACAGAACTGAAACCTGCACCTGTTGACCGAGGAAAGCTCATCACTGATCCTGGAGATGGATTCAAGCGCTATGAGCTCACTGATGATGGCATATCTCCGTATGTCCGTGTCGGAACTCCGAATGGTGACTTCATCGCGACGAGCTATGAACACGATGAATATGGAGCGACGAGTGAAGAGATGGAGATGAAGGTTGCCATGACTGAGAAACGCGCTCGCAAGCTTCAGGATTTCTATGCGAAAGAGAGAATTATGGGATACCGAGTCGTGAATCCGACCGCAAAGAAGATGATCTTCACATTCTCTCTCACATCCTACACGGCAGAGGCATGGGTACGAGAAAATCCTGAATGGGGAGTCATCATCATCACGTGTCTCAAGCCACTCGATGTTCGTCTCCGTGAGGTGATCATCGGACTGGATCGGGTTGTCTTCGTCGAGTCGAACTATTCGGGTCAACTCGAGGACTATGTCACGAAGGAATTCGGACTGAGGTTCATAGATTGACTCGAGATCAGTCATATCAGAAAGTATGATCTGATGCCGTTTTTCTATGAAGATTTTGATATTTTAATCACTGAGGACTAAAAAATGGTTATAATTGAACTTATAGTGTCTGCAGTTTGAGTAATGGTAGAATTGCTTCCGAACAAGGTAAAAAATCATCCTTACTTCAACACGATAGCGATTCTTATTTTAATTCTAATTATTTTGTTGATAGTTACAGAAATCTTCTTGGTATTTATTTGACCGGTAGACTAGCCATAATTCTTTTCTAAAAACTCCTATGCGCTCTTGACTCACAAACATCCAATGGTGTCCCGGTTGTGGGGACTTCCTCATCATCATGGCGATCAAAAATGCCTTCAAAGAACTGGGTATCCCATCTCATAAACGGGTGGTAGTATCCTGAGTAGGGTGCTCTGGGAAATCATCTCAGTATATCGATGGATATGCAGCGGAGACACTCCATGGTAGAGCTGTTCCATTCGCCACCTGAGTGAAGATGGCTGATCCAGAGCTCACCGTCGTCGTTGTTGGAGGTGATGGTGATGGCTATGGGATCGGGATGGGACACTTCATCCATGCCTGTCGTCGCGATCTCGATATCACGTATATCGTCTTCAATAATGAGAACTACGCTCTCACTACGGGGCAATCAAGTCCGACGACTCCGATAGGCGCCGTTACCAAGACGGCTCCAGAAGGGAATCTCATCCGACCACTGGATCCTATCGCTCTCGCAGAACATGCTGGATGTTCATTTTCGAGGAAGGCTCACTCGAAAAACTTTGCTGAAATGAAGGAGATTATCAAGGCTGCAATCCAACATAAAGGATTCGCACATATTGATGTTGAGCAAGATTGTCCATCATTTAGACGTTGGGCTATATAGGTTAATGTACAATTAACAATGTACAATTAATAATTTCGAAAATATGAAAGAAAATATCTTAAAAGATAAAACTTTTATTTTTGCCTTAGAAGGAGTTAAGTTTTCACAATTTCTCATATCAGAAAAGAAAGAATTTGTGATTTCTAAACAATTCCTCAGGAGTGGGAATGCTATCTGAGCTCTTGTTCGGGAGGCTGAATATGCACAAAGTCTCCAGATTTTATATCAAAGTTGAGTATTGCTCTCGAAGAAGCCAATGAAACTGAATACTGGATTGAACTACTAAATGCTGGAAAATATTTACAAAAAGACGAGTATGAACGACTCCTTTCGTGAAACAAGGAACTCTTAAAATTGCTTATTTCCAGCATTAAAACAGCAAAAGAAAATCAATAATATTATTGATCATTGATTACAGTATATTAGTTACCTATTGTCCATTGATTGTAAATTATTAATTATTCATTGTACATTGTTACTCCTCCTCCCCACCGACACATGCTATGGTCTTGCCTGAGGATTCACTGAGCAGGATTATCTCGAAATCTATCGTCTCAAGTGACGAGACTTCACTAAGCAACTGGCTCTTCTCGTAGAGGATTTTGATGATATGAAGAACTATATCGAAATCTCAGAAGAACAGATAGAATTCTTGAAGAATTATCCATATCCATGGAGCTTCCTCGGGAAGAGGAATGATAAATTTCAACTCCCAGCGTGGATGAATGTTGAACAATATCAGATGCTTTCTCTGAGAGTTGCAGGGGTCTGCCTTCCAACACTCAAAGATTCTAACCTTCCAACACTCCATTTTCCACTCTACCTCACTTCAGCGAATCTCGCATGAATGCCAGAATCAAAAACTCTCGCCGAAGCGAGAGGGATTTTTCCAGAAGTTGAGTGAATCGATGGAGGTATCTGTGATCGTCCATCTTCAGATATTTTCTCGATAGGGAAAGATGGGGAATTGCAGTATATGAGGAGGAATTATAACTAGAGCTCTATGCAGCTAGAGCAAGTAGCCTTCTTTGATGATTTCATGTGAGGATAGAAATGGCAGAACTTACATCGGAATTTCAAGAATAAATATACTCACTAACCATCGTATCTAAATGCTTCCCAGAACTTGAAAAATTTCTGTTGAAAACTGGATTCTCATTGCGTTTCTTAGTTGCCAGAATTACTAGTATACAGGCTTTTAATTGAATATAATCTCAGCGAATTCTTGAAGGACTATTAAAGAAAAATCATAACGATTCCACACAGTCTATATATTTTTGGCTAAAAAAGTTTGTCTTATCTATCCCAAGACTCAAAAGGTGTATGCATAAAGCTAGATCCGCTCGTCTTCGTGTCTCTGAGCTTACCTGTACTCATTGAGCCAAACATTCTGCATAAATTGCAATATCACAACCAGATTCTCAAGTATTAGTGCCCATACTTTCTATTCCAGGTTATCTGCCGTTTTGCATAGTTTCGCGAGTGTTGTTGTACGAGGCGGATAGACTCTTCGAGTGAGATACGTCACTCGAGGTGATCGACCACTTCCTTGTACCCGATCGTCGTGAGACCTGGGCAGGATGAATTAAAATTATCTATAATGTATGACACTTCTTCGATAAGTCAAGAGGAAAACATTCCCTTGACCCGTGTATCGATACGGGAATAGAGCTCTGCCCGTTCACTATCTGTATACGGTGTAAGAAACAGGGGGGAGAATCGTGGTGTTTTTCGGTTCTTTGACTCTCGTTTCGAATGACCTGTCGCACGAAATACCTCGAGTCCACGCATCACATATCGATAATTCCCAACCTCGAGTTCATGAGCGTATTCAGGATCAATATCTTCGAGCATCTTCCAGAGAATTTCATTGCTTCATTCAGTGCGTATTTTTTCTAGCTCTTCTCGATATGCCCAATCAGGAGGTGTATCTGGGTACGCCATCTCATAGAGAATGCCATCTATGTAGAGCCCTGTCCCGCCACAGATGATTGGGATTTTTCCTTTTTTCTGGATGGACTCGATATGTGGAAGAGCCCTATTCACGAAGTCAACGACTGAATATTTCTCACTGGGATCGATCACATCGAGCATATGATGTGGGATTCACTGCATCTCATCTGGACTCACTTTCCCTGTACCGATATCCATGTACCGATAGATCTGTCGGGAATCAGCAGAAATAATCTCAGTTCCTAGGTATTTTGCTACTTCGATCGAGAGAGTGGTTTTTCCACAGGCGGTCGGACCATAGATGACGATGAGTGAAGGGAGTGTATGATGTGCACGAAGAAATTGCTCTATACGCTCTCGGAAGATTGAATTCATTGTTTTCTCTTGAGAGTATATGTACGGCGAATAGAGTCGATGTGATTATCAAGATCTTCTGCGAGGCTGATGAGGATGGACATCGTCGGAACTCAGACGAGGAGTCCTATGAGTCAGAAGAAATGTTCAGAGACTGAGAGGACGATAAAAGTCACGAAAACAGGGAAATGCATATAAGAAGAAACGATCTTTGGATTGAGGTAGTACGCCTCAAGTGCATGGATAATGAGGATCATTATGAGGATCCAGAAGACTACAGAGAGACCCCCATAACTATATCCGATGATAATGATCGGAATGCCTGAGAGTATAGTTCCAAATACAGGAATGAAGCCAAAGATAAAGACGATCAAGCTCAAGGTGATGAGGTAGGGAAAGGCTCGTCATCAGATGATGAATCATATGAGAAGGAGTCCGATGGACGTGAGAATACTGTTGATCAGAGCTATGATAGACTGAGCTTGGAATATAATCCCAAAGCCATTACCCACCTTTCGAGCGAGGACCGCATATTCATCATAGAGGAAGGCGAAGTTCCCATCACGCATTTTCTTCAAGAAGGTTTCGATTTTTTTCCGTTCGATAATAAAAATATAGGAGAAGAGAAGCCCGAGAAAAAACTTCAAAAATATGACCCCGATATTCTTGATATTTTCCAGAGCAAATTTACCGGCAGATTCCATATTTGACTGGCTGAATATGTTCTTCGCCGTCTCTTGGAGTCAGAAATTCATCGTTGTCTTCTGTTCTATGTTGATGATGAATTCTTGAACTTTTCCGGCGATGATTGGAGTCGTTTTAACGAAGTCCCCGAGATCTCCACCAATTCGTGGTACGATATTAGCGAATATGAGCGTGACGACAAGGATGAAGACTATATAGAGTACTGTGACGACGATATTGGTCGTCGCATATTTGGCTGCAAGCTTGTGTCTCGTATCTCGTTTCCCGTGCTCTCACCAATTATGTATTCGTGTCGCGATCGATTCCCCAGACTTCAGGAATATATAGGCACAGATGAAGATGATGAAGAAAAAGGCGAGAAAATCATAGAGAAAATAGACGATGAGTCCGAGGAGACAATAGGCGAGGAGCTTCTGGAAAAACTTCTCTGAGAAAATGAGGGGAAGTAATGTTTTGAACATACGCTATCAGATGGTTACGAGTACCAAGACTTCAAATATTGTAGTGAATTGTTCCAAAAAGCAATCCTGTGTTTTTAGATGGATTCTTCTTTTCTGGTGATCTAGAAAACTTCGTCGACGTTGAGAGTTCCTATACCAGCATCGAGACGACATTCGACTGTCCAGTCTCATCCGAAAAGTTTCGTGAGTCATTCACAGATAAGATTGCGTACTTTTGGCGTATCGACTCGTCCATGATTCCAAGACTTTGAAAAAATGAGTGTCAGTTTCAGTCCATCTGTTTGGAATCGCGCCGTCTTCAGGTCTGTCATGAGGGGCAGATTGGTCTCACGAATGTGGTTGATTAAGGCAGGAAAAGAGAATGGTTGGGTAGTGGGGTGGTTGGGTAGTGGGGTGGAGGTAGAAGGAGTTTCGAGTTTTTGTCATTCTGAACTTATTTCAGAATCCAGTTTCTTTGAATCCTTCTGTACTTTTCATGAACCCATTTCCGTACTTTTGTAACCAAAAGTATCAAAAGTTTCGGGGGGCAAAAAACTCGCTCCTCCTCGCTCTGCTCATCGATTCTCAGTATTCGTCTTCGCTCAAACAGTTTCGCCCCCCGAACCCCCATAAGATTGTTTATCATCATCTTTCTTTGAGTTTTGCGATACTTTCGTATTTTCTGGTACAGCAATATTATTTTTATTTCCTCGCTTCACGATCTTCAGAAAGGTTATCTCAATGAGCATCATCCCATCAGGAATGGTACGGATCTTCGAGTGACCTTCCATGATGAACGTGAAGATGGAATGATACTCTCAGAAACGAGGATCATCGATGTATTCGAACAGGAGGTCACGTAGACGATAGAGTATCTGCTCGAAAAGTCCACGAGCATCGATATGTCCACTTCGGAGCGTATCGAGGATTTTGAGAATTTTTGGTACGTCTTCGAGTCGAAATGCCTCAATAATAGTGTCCACCAGTGCATCATCGACGAGTGCGAGTGTATAGCGAACATGGTCTGATCGGACTTCGCGATCGATGATATTCTGCTCGAGGAGCGTGAGCGCATCTCGGAGTCATCCTCGAGCAGCTTTCGCGATGATTCTCAATGCTTCGTCTTCTACAGTGATTCCCTCAGTTTGGGCAATATACTGCAGTCGAGCAATGATATCTGTTTCAGTGATCTTTCGGAAGTCGAATCTGAGCGATCTCGATCGTATTGTCTCGGGAACTTTCTCGATCTCCGTGGTGGCGAGGATGAACTTCACATGACTTGGTGGTTCTTCGAGGATCTTCAGGAGGGCATTGAAGGCTCCAGTCGAGAGCATATGGACTTCATCGATGATATAGACTTTGTAGGTTCATTGATTGGGTTCGAATCGCGCCTTCTCGATGAGTTCACGGACGTTCTCGACGCCATTGTTCGAGGCCCCATCGATCTCGATACAGTCGAGCATCATCTCCTGATCGAAGGCGATACAGTTCGTACACTGATGGCAGGGATTTCCATTTTGGAGGTTCATACAATTCACTCCCTCTGCGAGGATGCGAGCACTCGTCGTTTTTCCGGTTCCGCGTGAACCATGGAGGAGATAGGCATGTCCGACACGTCCGGTTTTGAGGCTATTTCTGAGAATCGTTGTGATGTAGTCTTGCCCGATGACAGAGTCCCAGTCATGAGGTCGGTAGGTCGTATAGAGTGACACGTTTGGTGGAGAGGGTGTAAAGTAGCTGAATTATAGAGAAAATAGAGAGAAATACAAAAAAATCCCCTTTCGTTCGGAAAAGGGATTTTCATTTTTCTCATCTATGGAATCGTGATGCTCTGGATCATGGTTTCACAGACTTTCTTCATCGCATCAATATTTTTTTCCTGGAGGGTACATGCGATCGTATAGAGATACTTATCTTTTCCTGACCATGCTTCTTTATGGAGGATTTTCCGCTTGCCGACGGTATTTGTATATTCGATGTAGCTCCCTCATGCATTCTTGAAGGCGATCGTTCCAGAGGTGTCGATTGCTCGTTGTTTCTTGTAGAGATTGATGAGATCTGTATCACTCTTGGTTGTATCGGCTCGATCCTGTCTCGATGCCACGATGATTGCCTGAGTATCCTTATTGGTGAAGAGAATTCCCATAGGTGTTTCCGTACCAATACTCCAGTCTTTCGGATACTGGATACTCCAACCATCTTTCGATGTGAAGGTAGAATTTGTCACGACTCCACATGATACAAGGAAGAGTGAAAAAAGACTAATGAGAATGAGAAATGTATTTTTCATATGAGGAATTTTAGAGAAATAACCCTACTTGTCAACCTGTTCGACGGCATCATCGAGAAATTGATTCACAAAAGTTCTCGTGAGTATCATGAGTCCCATTCCAAGAAGGAGTGATGCCGCAGCACTGAGCATCTTCATATCATCACCTGGAAAGAGGAAATGATCCGCGAGATTCCATATTCCACGCCAAAAGAGGATGATTCCTGCGCCAACGAGAAATGCTTCTGCTCGCTTTTCCCAGATCTCAAGGAGGGTGTACCGACGTCGAAAGAGGTGAATATTGCGAATCTTCTTCACAAGACCTCTGACATGATCGATAAGAGTCGGAGTACTATAGAATCAACTAAAAAATCCGCTCTCTTCGGGCATCGATTCATCGACTTGGCGCTTCATCCAGTTCTGAGCATGTGTGAGCTTTTTCTTGAGGCTTGCTATCTCCTCGAGGAGTTCATCTTCGCGTTTGGTCATAGAATTGTGATACTATCATTAGCCTATCATAACTCTGTTTTTTTTGCAAAAAATGATGAATTTTGTATATTGGAAGGAATCTTAGAGTGTTGGATTCGTAAGAGTCTTTATTATGCAGTCGAACATTCTAACACTCTCATATTCTAACATTCTCAATAATGATCGATATCAAAATTCTCCGTACCAATCCCGAACTCGTCCGAAAAGCGATTCACGATAAAGTGACCAAATGAGTCGATCTCGATGAAGTGATCCGTCTCGACCTCGCTCGCGTGTCTCTCGGGCAGGAGCTCGATGCTCTCAGGGCCCGACGTAATGATCTCTCGGCGAGCATGGGGAAAGGAAAACCTGAGCCTCATATTCTCGAAGAAGCGAAATCCATCAAAGAAAAAATCCAATCCCTCGAACCAGAATTTGAGAAAATAGAAGGAGAATTCCTCGCGCTCTACAAGAAAATCCCAAATATCCCAACAGCCGATACCCCGATCGGACTCACCGAAGAGGAGAATGTCGTCGTGAAACAGTGGGGCACTATTCGACAGTTCGACTTCCCAGTCCGGAATCATGCGGAGATCGCCGAGATCCGAGGCTGGATCGATAAGGAACGTGCCGCGAATGTGGCAGGATCTCGTTTCGCATACCTGAAGGGTGACCTCGTGAAGCTCCAATTCGCCCTCATCCAGTGGGTGATGGACACACTCGGGGATTCTGCTGTCCTCGACCAGGTGATCGCCGAAAACGGTCTCACAGTCTCGAATAAGCCATTCACTCCCGTCCTCCCTCCCTACATGATCAAGACCGCTCCCTATGATGCGATGGATCGCCTCGAGCCTCGTGAAGAACGATACAAAATAGAATGAGAAGATCTCTGGCTCCAGTGATCTGCTGAGCATGTCCTCGGATCGATGCATGCAGGAGAGATATTTGCAGAATCAGAAATGCCCGTCCGCTACCTCGGATATGCGACGAGCTTCCGTGGTGAGGCGGGAACCTATGGGAAAGATATGGAAGGGATTATCCGTATGCACCAGTTCGACAAGCTCGAGATGGAGTCATTCTCTATAGCTGAGACCTCACATGATGAGCACCTTCTCTTTGCTGGACTTCAGGAGTATCTCATGCAAGCCCTCGAGATCCCGTATCAGAAGCTCCAGAAGTGTACCTTCGACATCGGGAAACCGAATGCAAAGGGTTCTGATATCGAGGCATGGCTTCCTGGACAGGATAAATACCGTGAGACTCACACTGCCGACTATATGACTGACTATCAGGCTCGTCGCCTCCAGACACGAGTTCGTCGGACTTCAGGCGATGTAGAACTCATACATACCAATGACGCGACCGCCTTCGCTTGTGGACGTGCTCTCGTAGCTATTATGGAGAACTATCAGAATGCAGATGCGACGATCACTGTCCCGAAAGTGCTGAGGAATTATATAGGAGGGAAGGAGAGGATCTAATAACCTAAAATTTGTTTATGGGCTGAGATGAGCGAAATTTACCATGCTTTTGTGGTAAAATAAATCAAAAAACTTGAAATCCACTCAAAAGAAAAGACTGTTATTTTAAACCTGGCAACATAAATACTTGTTCTAGATTTCTTATAGATAATAAAAGTAAATTTGTTTTATGAATTCAACAACATCATGATTCTGTTATTTCAGAAGCTTCACTTCTAATCAATGAACTGAAAGATAGGTCAGAGTTTATCCGATCCAAATTTATATTAGTATTATCAGTACTAGATACATTTACAGATCTTTGGGCGTATTTCTCTGGTATAGAGAAAGAGTCTGAGTCTTTTGTCTGGAATGATTGGTTTGGTAGATTTATTTTTCAGGCAACTAATATTCGTTATAATAATTGGTCAGAAAAATGTTGAATTAATAAAGTTGATTGAACTTATTTTTATAACCTTCGATGCTCATTAGTTCATTTTTATTGAGTTGATCCTAAAAGTAAGATTGTATTACTAAATGAATCTCCTAATATTTTACTGAATAGACTCAAGAAAGATTGATCTTACTGACTTGATCCGCAGGTTCTTCTGCTGATTATTATAGATGCTTCAAAGCTTATGCTTGATGAAATGAATAATAGGATAAAGTCTAATAATCTGGAATATTTATTATCTTTAAAGAAACTTTATTTTATGGTGAAAGAACGATGATGAAATAGACTTGAAATTACCATTTAGTTTATTACCTATTCTATTTTTTAAATATTTAAATTGAGCAAGTTAATTTTGACAAATATATAATTCATCGTACATCCATATCTCATGAACACGGTTGTTCGTCCACATTTTTCTGGAATTCTCGATCAATATGCTAGTCCGATTCTCGCTGCACGGAGTCGATCGCTTTTTGAAGTCGATGCAGTAAAGGCACGACTTGCGAGAATCCATCCATGAGAACATGAGAGTTTGAAGAGAAGATATGATGATATGATTGCACGTTGACCTGATCGCTTTGATGTCAAACCTACACGGATGCCTCATTTTGATGAATTTTCTGAAGAGGTTCCGAATTTCCAAGAGGTGATCATGGAGATAAGACGTAGACTTGCTCTAACAATAGATTCGAAGGACTCTCTCGAACTTGAGCCTATACTCCTCCTCGGTCCACCAGGAATTGGGAAGACTCACTTCGTTCGTGAGATTGCGGAGCTCATTGGTACAGGATATTGATTCATCACTATGAGCTCGCTTAGTGCGGGATGGGTACTCTCGGGTGCGAGTAGTCAGTGGAAAGGCGCACGTCCAGGGAAAGTATTTGAGACGCTGGTCGATGGTGAGTATATCAACCCAGTTATGGTCATCGATGAGATCGATAAGGCAAGAGGTGGACATGCCTATGATCCACTCGGTGCTCTCTATAGTCTTCTCGAACATGATACAGCAGAGAGATTTATTGATGAATTTGCCGATGTGCCTATTGATGCCAGTCGAATGATCTGGTTTGCTACTGCGAATGATGAGCGGAGTATTCCTGATCCTATACTGAGCCGTATGTATGCTTTTAATATTTGACTGACACGAGAACATGCTCGAGTTATTGCTGAACGACTTTACAAGAAGCTCATAAAACAGTATGATTGGGGGAAAAAATTCGAAAGAGAACCATTGGGAGATGCACTCGATGTACTTTCCCAGACTGCTCCCCGAGAGATGCGTCGAGCACTGAGGACTGCTTTCGGAAATGCTGCACTTGATAAGAGATGAAAGATAGAAGTTGCAGATTTACCAAAATCTCAATCTTGAAAAAAATGACTACTCGGGTTTATAAATTAATAATATATAGTGTTATCATTTTGAGATCGTTTTTTCTCATATGTGGATATACTAGACTGAATTAGTTCTATATTTGATGAACATCCTGAGAAACATCTCCCTTCTTTCGTGGTTCAATTTCTGCCTCGATTTCCGTATCTACAATGCGATCGCGATTCTCTATTTCGCTCAGGTGACAGGCTCATATGCACTCGCACTTGGGGTATTCTCTGTGTCCACGATCGCATCCTCCATATTCGAAGTACCGACAGGAGTATTCTCCGATAGGATCGGAAGGAGATGGACGCTTCTCATCGGACAGATGAGCACGATCGGATCGATCTTCTTCTATGCACTCTGAGGGACTTGGATGATACTCATGATCGGTGCAGTGCTCGAGTGACTCGCGAGATCACTCTACAGTGGGAACAACACCGCACTTCTCTATGATACGCTCCGAGAGCTCGGCAAGGAAGGTGAATACAGTCACTACGAATGACGAGTGAGCTCGATGTTCCAGTTCGCTCTCGCGATCTCAGCGCTCATCGGAACAGAGATGCTCGGATTCGCGTCATTCCAGATACTCTTCTTGCTCTCACTCATCCCACAGCTGATCGGTCTCGGTATCGGGCTTGCCCTGATCGAGCCCAGAACCCATGATACCAGGCAGGAAGCCAATATCTTCTCCCACCTCTCCGAAGCGATCACGAGATTTCGTACCAATATGCGGCTCAGGAAACTGAGTCTTGCCTCGATCACGAGCTATGCTATCAATGAGCCAATTCATGACTTCTATCCGACCTTCATGGCAACACTCTGGCCTGCCTGGGCGATCCCACTCGCGAAGACGCTGAGTCATATGTTCGCGGCGACAGGATTTCGTATCGCGGGGAGAATAGTCGAGAAATACGGTGCAGATCGGACACTGAAGTGGGAGAATCGCATCAACTATATCGTCTCGACACTCATCATCGCCTTCCCGAGTATTGTGACTCCGCTCATCCGTTCGGTCACATCACTTGGCTTCGGTATTGGGACAGTTGCCGAGAAGTCACTCTTCCAGAGTGAGTTCTCGGATAGACAGCGTGCGACGATGGACTCACTCAATTCCCTCGCGGGGAATCTCGCCTATTCGATCTTCGCGACCCTCCTCTGACTCCTCGCGGATAGTGTCTGAATCTATACAGCCCTCCTCATCGCACAGATCCTCTCGATCAGTGGAGTGATACTCTATTGACGAGTGTTGAGATAATCATATTATGAATTTTTCTACGAACATCATGTTGATCTCACGAATTCCTGTGTCGAAATAGGTTAAACGGATAATATTTACCTAACATAATGCCTCTCCAAAGAATCAAATTCCTCTTCTCATTTTCAGGATTTCTTTCGGCTCTGTATTTCTCCATCCCGATCTGGATGGTATTCTTGACAGTAGAGCAACATTTCTCCGTCGAGACAGCGATCCAACTCTCGATGCTCGAATGACTCGTGATCGCCGTATTCGAGGTGTGGAGTGGTTCATGGTCAGATCGATTCGGAAGGAGGAAGATATTTGCTCTCGGATGAATGTTTCAGATACTCGCGACGACAATCTATGTATTTGGGCATGGATTACCGATTTTTCTCTTCTCAGCTATCTGTGCTGGGATCGGTGGAGCGATGATGAGTGGGAATATCGAGGCTATCGTCCATGATCGACTCACGAAGCTCGGAGATGAAGCTCAGTTCTCGAAGATGCAGAGTCAGAGCTATATGTGGCGTTTTATTGGGCGGACATTTGGAGCTATTGCGGGAGGATATCTCTTTTCTTTGAGTCCGATTTTTCCCTATATGGGGAATCTTGCTATTTTTACACTCTATACAACGACTATTTTTCTCTTTCCGAAAGACGAGCAGGAGAAATCACACTCAAAGAGTGACTTCGAGCATATACGAATCGGGTTCTCTGATATCTGGATGAAGAAATCCATCTTCTATAAGCTATTACTTATCATCCTTGCTGCATCTGTCGGGAATATTTACTGGTTCACGTATCAAGAATATTTCCGCTTGTTGTGACTTCCTGTAGCGAGTTTCGGATGGTTCTATGCTCTGACATCTTCCATGAGTGCACTCTCTGCTTGGCTCTTATGACGATCGAGAGAGAAGGGTATTTCTGAGAGGATTTTGTTCAGGATCTTTCTCTTGTTTCTAGCTAGCTCATCGGTGTTCTTGGCATTTTCTCATGAACTATGGAGTCTTGTCGGGATCGTGACTCTTTCATGTATGTCTGGATGGGTGATGACTCTTGGGAATACACTCATCCTCGCTCATGTTGCCCCGACTCATAAGTCATTCGCCCTTTCTGCCTTTTCCTTTGCTCAAACAATGGGATATGTGATATGTACCTATACTGCAGGATTTTTTATCGAACGATATGGTTTGTGACTTGTTTACTCTTTTCTCTCGGTGAGTATCCTTTCAGGTTTTATACTCTGGATAGTGTATTCATGGAGCCGAAAGTAGAAATATAATTTTGTGGACTGTTCTTTCTTCGAAAACTCAATTCAACCTCATATTTTCCCCATTGAAATCCTCAATTTGTAATCTTTCCATTTACTTCAAAATAGATCTACATTTTTCAATAAAACCACATTTTTGACACGCTTTGTCTCCAGAGAAACTTTTTTGTCTTTGTTTTTTCTTTGCTATTGGAGAGTATAAATCATAGAGTGGAGTTTCATTTACCACTCTTTATGTTCATACGGACACTCATCATACTCAGTATTTTCATGCTTTCGGCATGTGTTTCGGATCCCAATACGTATCCGCCGAATACTACGACGACGGGTTCTCTCAATCAGACAGGAATCACGATCGATTCTGGAAGTCAGGATCATCAGCCACCACTTGTTGAGGATCTCTCGTGAAGTGGCAATATATACTATCCCATCTTCCAGGGACTTGAGACAAGAATAATCCCCGTCAAACATACGACTGGAGTGACGACAAAAATCTCCTTCATCAATTCAGTAGCAAAATCCATGCACGTGAATGTGAGTTTTCCTGGAACTGCGACAGGAAACCTCCGTCTCAGTCAGATTGTCATGCCAGATGGGAATATGGATGGACCTTTTGGGACTGATATGACCGTGAGTCTCGCGCAAATCGGTGGATATGAGCTCCGATTTTCAGAGAATCAGATGTCTGGAGATCGGTGGTCGGGGAATGCGATTATCACGATTAGCCTCACGGCAAAATAAGATTTTTCTTCTCATAAGCTTATAGGTTTTTTCGTTGAGAATGATATGAGCCACATTTTTCGAGAAGAGTGAAGTCTGATTTCCCTCTTGAATTTGCATTCACACCTGATGAAGATATACTCTACGGGTTATTTTGTTATTTCTCTGTATGAAAAAATCACTCTCTCTCCTACTTCTCCTCGTATCACTCGGTCTCGGATGCTTCACCTATTCAGTAGAAACACTTGCTGCATCTGTTTCAGGAGAAGCACGTATAGTAGTTGATATGCCAGCTCCAAAAAGAGTCGTCAAGCCAATTCCAGCGACGAAATCTATCGTTCGAAAGCAGATTGCGAAGCTCAAGGCTGATCTCATGACACTCAATCTCTCGATCAAAAGTATTGAGAAGAAGCTTGCCCTCTCGAAAAAGTGAGCAAAGAGTACCCTCATCCTTGAAGCACGTCTCACAACCCTTCGCGATCAGAAGGTTCAGATACAATCAGAAATCGATAGTCTCCAGACCCAGCTTACTGAGATTCAAGCAGGTCAACAATAGACTTACTTATCTCTTGGTTCCTCATCTTTCGAGATCGAGGAGCCATTTTTTGCGTTCGAGCCCTCAACCATATCCGATAAGGTCACCTGATGCACCGATCACACGATGACAGGGAATGATGATGACTATGGGATTCTTATTATTCGCTCAGCCGATCGCGCGGACTGCCTTCGGGTTTCATGCGAGTATTGCTTCTTCCTTGTAGCTTCTTGTTTCACCGTATGGGATTTTCTGAAGAGCTTTCCATGACTGTAATTGGAAGTCTGTCCCTACGGGCTCATGGGTAAGAGTGAAGGATTTTCTCGTTCCAGCGAAGTATTCTCCGAGTTGGAGTTCGGTTTCTTTGAGGATCTTGTTGTTACCGTCATCGCGAAGCATGAAGCGATCAAGTCAGTAAACAGAATCCTTTTTTTGTCACTGGTTTGCCACGTCGCTATAGCTCCTCGCAATGTCGGAAATCTTTTTCTCGAGTCCTTTTGAATCTGCGAACTCGAGGAGGATGAGGCGTGTCTCACTCGCGACAGCGATGAGGTCACCGAGAGGGGAGGGGATAGTATGAGAGTGCATAAGAAATGAATAATATACACTGATAGTATCCAGAAATTATACTTTTGCGAATAAAAACCTCCACAATTGTGGAGGTTCGATTTATCCGATCAATTTCAGTTCTCACTCAATCTTCTCGAGGTCATTCTGCGCATCTTGGTCATCAGGATTCTCTTCGAGATAGTCACTGAGATATGTCTTCGAGCTTTCGAGAGACTGTCGTTTTATGGATTTTTCTGCTTCAGTCTGTCGTTTCTCGAGACGGCGTTTCTCATATTTCTCGAGATCAACACCTTCGGGAAGATGACGAGTATCAGCAGGAAGTGAGGGGAGTATCGAGCCACGACCGGTGAGAAGTGTATCTCACCAGAGTCACCACGGATTCCAGAAATTCTGGAAGAGTCGAGTAGAGTCATACTCTGGATTGTCCCCGATGAACTTCTGACTATCATCATAGTCATCGAAATCCTTCTGGAATGTATGAATTTTCCCATTCATATTCGAACGGGAGACGATGCGTCATTTGAACATAGGTGAAAAAGTGAGAGAATATAGATATGCCTTTTGCAATGCCTACATCTCTCCATTGGTTGTATAAAACCGAGATGAAGAAATTCAAACTAGCACATAAGCTATATATCTGCCAAAGAATAATTCAAGAATAATTTATCATATTAGTGATAAATATACTTGCATATTTATCAAATTTTATTATAAAAAAATCCCCTCTAGGGGATTTTCGTATAAATCAGGCTAAAGCTAGGCAACATTTCCTCCATTCGTATCAGAGGCAACATTTCCTCCAGATATATCCGAAGACATATTTCATAGAATCAATAAGTAACTAAGGAGAACTCAAAACAGTATTTTTGCTTTCATATATATTTATTTTAAGAGTAAAGCATGTATATGATACAATATATCTTTATATATGTCAATATATTGTACTGTTAATATTATTTATTTGCGTATTCAAATCCAATGACTGTAACTGCTGATAACACACATTACCTGGAACAAGCACAAGATTTGCCGGAATGATTGGATGTAATCCCAACTTTTTTATCATTCTGAGATGCAAAAGTAACTGTTTCTAAGTATGCATCTATCATAGGAGGTACAGTTGCAACTCAACACCAGAATGGTGTTAATGATCTTAGAAATGCTCTAGAATCTGCTACAACAGCGCCACTTCCTGTACCACAATCTGGAATCCTTGATGAACTTGATAGAATTGTATCATTGGCTCAAAGAATCAACTGGACAAACAGCCCATGAACATATACCCTATTGAAACCTGAAGTTACAGAAATATTTTGATTAATAAATGAATTCTGGAGGGAAATAATGACAAGAAGAGATGATCAAAATTTTATCGAATGTCTAAGGGGAAAAAACGGAATGAATTTTATCGCTTTGATGAATAATTTCTGACGGTATCTTGCAGTGACGGAAAATGAAGATCATGCATATTTATTCTTTCGATGATCAATTGATCTTGCTCGTTATCTCCGAGCAAGACAATTTTGTTTTGATGCATACGTGAATATTCTAACCTGTTTACCCAAACGATTCCATCCAAGAAATACTGATCAACACATAGATGCATTAGAAGAATTTGCTCATGATGCGAATACTTGATTCTATTCAAAAGAGCCAGAATTTATTCAGACAGATGATTGATCAAAAGCATTCCAGAGAAAAGATGCTGCTGAGAGAAGAATGAAGTGACTCAGAAATATACATTCAATAGAGATACTTCGGTTGCTCTCTTTCTTCAGAGTTGATTCAGAATTTGATATATTTAGTGAAGATTTTAGTCGTAATGTTGAAGCATTTGAGGATGTTAAAGCAACATTTACGTCATCTTTTAGGAGTCCTGATAGTCCATCCAATTGACTTATATTGGCCGATGGCAGAGTCCTTCCAGTGAATATCGGGTGAACTTTCGATATACATATGGCAGAATCACTCGCTTCTATAGAATTACAAATTGCCAAAGCAATACAATTAGCAAAGGGTAGAAATAACTTACCTGCTCTATTATCAAAATATGTATCTCATTCTTTCTGGACGAATTATCAATCAGAAGATATATCAACGCGGACGATCATTTTTTCAAAGCCATTTGTACAAGTATTTTCTGAGCGATATTTCATGCAGGCTCTTGCTCATGCAGTTTCATTTAGTGCTGACGGGGATTCAGTTAGAGAATTCAATATTTTCAAAGAAGAAGTTATATATATGATAGTACAGGCTATTGCATGATATCCTGACGCTAGTGTATGAGATTCCAATGCCGCGGTATGAAATACACTTTATGATTATTTTACACTACATAAAACTGATCCAGCTGTCTTACTTTTTTTAGGCAACGTATTACCTTGAATAAGAAGTGCAGCTGAATATTTCAGGACGTATCTAGTGAAGAATGCGAGAAGAATAGTATCAGATGCTATCACAAAGATTGTGGGTGCTCGATGATGGACAATTACTGTACATGGTATACCACTTATTATTTCATGAAGAATTCAATCTTGATCATACCAAAGAATTCGTATGGATGAAGATTATTGACTCGAGATAAATATTTCATGACCAGAAAAACTTAATAAAATAGTCTCTAACTGTCTTGTACAGCCAGCACTTACGAGATGGATCCTCAATCTAATGGCAGAAGAACATAAGGCTCTGCTTAATAAGGCAATTAAACATTCAAAAAGTATTGCTAAAACAATAGATATTGCTTGTCAATGAGCTAATCGATTGCTAGCCCATCTTGATTTTCCATGAAGTGAAAAATTGAGGAAAACAATTTTAGCAATTTCAACGAATGTTTGAGCATTATCAAGATGAGAACCACCAGTGAGAGGCGATATTGATGAATAAAACTTAGTATAAAACAAATTACTTCTCACTAGATCATTAACCTTCCCGATACATCCCTTCGAGACAATCGAGAAGCAATATCTACAAATCTAGTTCATAGAAAAGTCACAGAAAATAAAAAATATACCGAATGATTTCGGTATATTTTTCGAAGTGAATGTATTGATAAGGGAATCAGTATCGAGAATCTAAACTGAGAAATATGACAGTTACTTGCGGCCCTTCATTGAGACATAGAAAAAGCTGAAAAATTTCAACAAAGGCTGAGTAAGGATGATAATACAATTTTTGAAGGTATGTGATCAGTGCCTCAATCCGATGAGTGATTAATCCGATGATTACTCAAGGAAAAAAAGGGGTTAATACTTATAAAACTCCGTAAAATAAAACAGTACTTATCTTCTATAAATACAGTAACCGCATAAGTTTCGTTTCCATTTTTCCACTTTTTCCATATACTCTCTCTGTTATTTCCAAATTCTCCTCACTATGTACTATACACTCGCTGTCACATTCACGACTGACCGACTCCGTGCTCTCCAGAATCTGATCAAGAAGATTGATGCAGAGGCACAGGAAGGTGGCATCCCTGATCAACGTATCATGGATATGCGGCTCACAGCAGATATGTTCCCATTCTCTCGTCAAGTACAGATTGCCACAGATAATGCTAAAGGGATGGCATCTCGACTTGCCGGGAAGGAGACGCCGAACTATGAAGACAAGGAATCAAGTCTTGCAGAGCTCACTGAGCGACTCGAGAAGACAATCAACTATCTCAATTCACTTACAGAGGATGACTTTGCTGGTGCTGAACAGCGAGAAGCACGCTTCCCATGGTTTCCTGATATGCATATGAAGGGGGGTGGATACCTCCTCTCCTATGCAATCCCGAACTTCATGTTCCATGTCACGACTGCCTATGCGATCCTCAGACATCATGGATTCGAAGTTGGCAAGAGTGACTTCCTCGGAACCCTTCCTCTCATTCCTGATGCAAAATAATACACCTATGCAACGCTACGCTCTCACTGTTAATGATCTCAAGAAAGTCTATACCAATGGAACAATTGCCCTTCGAGGAATCACCTTTCATATTGAGAAGGGTGATTTTTTCGCGCTCCTTGGCCCGAATGGGGCAGGGAAGTCGACAACAATCGGCATCATCTCCTGACTCGTGAACAAGACGAGCGGACATGTCGTCATCGGAGGTCATGACCTCGATACCGCTGGAGCGGATGCTCGACTCGGAGTCGGGATTGTACCACAGGAATTCAACTTCGGAATATTCGAAAAGGTCTATGATATTGTCCTCGCCCAGGCAGGATACTATGGGATCGCCCCAAACATTGCTGCTCCTCGAGTCGAGAAATACCTCACGGCTCTCGGACTCTGGGAGAAGCGAGATGTCCAAGCTCGGATGCTCTCCTGAGGGATGAAGCGACGACTCATGATCGCTCGTGCCCTCGTGCATGAGCCAGAACTCCTCATCCTCGATGAACCGACCGCAGGAGTCGATCTCGAGCTCCGACATGGAATGTACGAATTCCTCCGTGAACTGAATGCTTCCGGAAAGACGATCATCCTCACGACACATTACCTCGAAGAGGCAGAATCACTCTGTCGCAATATGGCGATCATCGATAAGGGGGAGATCGTGAAATATGGACCGATTCGCGAACTTCTCGCTTCTATGGAGGATGAGGTCATCACGATCGATCTCGATCGATCATATAGTGGATCAACACTTGGTGAATATCATCCAGTGCATCTCGAGAACGCTGTCGATCTCACAGTCTCCTCACATCATACGCTTGACAGAGCGATCCAAATGCTCCAAAGTGAATGATACAAGATCCGAACTATGAAGCCAAAAAGTGGAAGACTCGAAGAGTTCTTCCTCAAGAGTACTCAAGAAAGTGGAAATCTTCTCGGACAAAAGGCATAGTCTCTCCAAGAGTAAACTATTTCCTATGAATACTGTCTCTCTGGATCAAGTATCACCACTGCAGAGAAAACTCATTGGAGCGGTGTGTATTGTTTCTGGTCTGAGTATCATACTGGTTGCTTGTGGAATTATCCCGGTCGACCCGAGTCGGATCTATGTCCCACTCTGGGTACTCGGTGTCTCTGGACTTGCCTTTCTGGTTGTCGGAATTATGGCATTGATATTCTGAAGTCTTTTGAGAAGAGGATCGAACATCTTCTGAGCAATCATACTGATACTTTTTTGTAGTATTGCCTGATGGATTGCTTTCTGACCATGACCTCGGGTGTTCAATGGAGGGTCTGTGAGTCCATTGGTTGGTCGGATGGTGTTCGGATTGAGTACATTTATCCTCTTCTTCCTCGCATCGTGGGCAGGTGCTCTCACATATAGGAATGAGCCAGAAGAGTCAGAGAAAACGGTTGAGCTTCCGAATTGAGTTCTAATAGTCCTACTGATTGCAGTCATCACGGAAATTATTGTCTTTCGAAACTTTCTCCTTCCCGATGGATAGTGGAGTTTTTAGAAACTATATCTGCTCCATCACAATCGACTCTTTCGGTATGAATTGATCATGATTCATCTTGAAAAGTCTATCTGTAAGCTGTTTATAATTTGTCTCAATCTGTACTTGAGTCTCGTTATCGAGCAATCATTTCATCGATGAATTATAAAGTCATATAACGTATTCTAGAAAATCAGTTCTTGATTGTATCCATGCTTTATTTCGCGTTTTATCCATTCATTCCTCATCATAGTAGTTATCACTTTCCGCCATCCAATACTCCCATCAAGATAGAAGACAGCCACAAACATCAGCGAAGACGAGGAGTTTCTCTTCAACTGTTTTTGGTTCATATGGACGATAGAGGGGGCTATCCAGTGTGACTATAGGAGGTCTCTGGTGGGAAGAAGTACTGAGAATAAGTCGATATAGTCTTCAGAAATCACTATCTTTTATTCTCTTGCTGGCTCCTCGGAAGTCTTTCCGTAAAAGTAAGAGAGCGTATTCTTCATTCGATTTTGAGTCTCATTTAATTACCTCCTGACGATACTTTTTTCCTACGTGTCCATCATCATGCCGAAATGCTGCTTCGAGCATCAAGATCTTCATCCGATCATTGATAGATACTGGATCTTTCAGGTGACTGAGAAGATATGATAGACGGCCATGAACATCGAAATGATGTTCAAGTGTATGGAGTTTTCATGGGAGTTGCCTGTGTCTATTGAGTACTTTTTCGTGCTGAGTGCTGAGGATTTTGAGGAGATTACCTTCTGTATGACTTGCCCCAAGTACTGTCTGCGTTCTCATCGCTATTCGACCTAAAAGATCTGAAGATTCAGACATTCAGTCGATAGGTTGAAGATGTATACTTTCTTCAGCGTGTTCTCACATACAGTGAGTCTAGCAGAAATCGCAAAAAAGAGCAATAAATGAGCCAACTTCCAAGACTTCATTCTTCTATTTTGAATTTTCACTCAATCGTTTCGGTGGTTGCGGAACAAATGGTTTTGGATTCACCTTCTTTGCTCGAGGTGAACGAGTCCTCTCAGGCTTATCTCAGTCTATTCTTTCTGACTTCTTCTGTTGTTCACTCTGAGTTGCTGCAAGCGCCTTGTTCTTGCTCCAGCTTCGCTCTGCACGTTTATTGATCCGTTGTGGCTTTGCATCCTTCTCACTATCAGTATCTTTTCATTCTTTCTTTCCAGAATAGAAGGAATTTTTTTTCTGTTCCCATGGCTTCCCAGTTGGTGATTTTTTCTGAGTATCCTTTTCCCAATAGGCATACTTCTTCTCTGGAACTGATCATTTCGGAGCACCCTTGTTCTCGCTTCTCTCAGGACGAGGATGTCAGAATGATGATTTCTCCTTTTTCTCAAATGATTTTGGTGATCTCTCAGATTTCGGAAACGTTCCTCATTCTTTTTTCTCTGTATATCTTCGAGATGGTTCGCTCTGTGGTCGAGCAGTTCGTTCTTCTCTCTGAGAAAATCATTTCTCTTGTGGATTTCCTCGAGGATTTGATCGTGTATTTTGAGGCTTTAAAATCTTCACAGGATGCTCATCCTGAAGCGGGAATGGATGGTTATTGACTACTGGAACTTTCTTCGCTATGAGACTTTCGATATCACGGAGGTATTCGCGCTCTTCACTGTCACAAAATGATATTGCCGTTCACTTGGCACCCGCTCGTCCTGTCCGTCCGATACGATGCACATAGGTCTCAGCAATATTCGGTATCTCATAATTGATCACGTATTCGAGCTCATCGATATCGATCCCACGAGCCGCGATATCCGTCGCGACGAGAACACGAGTGGTCTGTGCCTTGAAGTTCGCGAGGGCTCGCTGACGAGCATTCTGCCCCTTGTTCCCGTGTATTGCCTCAGCGATAATCCCATGTTCCGTGAGCATGCGGACGACCTTGTCAGCTCCATGTTTGGTCCGAGTGAAGACGAGAACGGTCTTGATATTCTGATCCTCAAGGAGGTGTTTGAGGAGGTGATTCTTATTGAGGCGATCGACATAGTAGATCTCCTGCTTGATCACTTCGACGGTCGAAGAGACAGGAGTGACGGTCACTTTCGATGGTTTCTGGAGAATCGTCTCAGCGAGCTTCACAATCTCAGGAGGCATCGTCGCTGAGAAAAAAAGTGATTGGCGTTTTTTCGGGAGCATGGTGATCAGTTTCTTCACGTCATGAATAAATCCCATATCGAGCATACGATCCGCTTCATCGAGAACAAAGATCTCGATATCAGCGAGAGAAATATGCTTCTGACCGATGAGATCCATGAGGCGTCCTGGCGTCGCAATCAATATATCAATCCCTGCATCGAGCGTATTCACTTGAGCAAACTGTCCGACTCCACCGAAGATGACTGTCGAACGAAGTGAAGTATACCGTCCATATGCTCGAAAACTTTCCTGAATCTGTACAGCGAGTTCACGAGTGGGAGTGAGGATAAGGGAGCGGATTTTTCTCTTCTTCTCAGTTCGTGGAGTAGCGTTCAGGAGCTGAATAATCGGGAGTGCAAATGCTGCCGTCTTCCCAGTTCCTGTCTGTGCGCAGCCAAGAAGATCAGTTCACTCGAGGATGATGGGAATAGATTGTTCCTGAATAGGAGTGGGGGAAGTATATCACTCTTCGGCAAGGGACTTCAGAATCGGTTCGATCAGGTTCAAATCAGTGAATTGCATGGAGAAAAGAGAGGAAAAGTAAGAAGGACAAAAGTCCTCAAGGAATGGAAGAGCGCGGATATTACTGAGAAATCGGGAAATAGCGAATCTGATTTCTTCAGAAATGTTTCTGTACTTGAATCAGTATCGCTATGTGAATGAGTAAAATTCTATCCGTTCTCCAGGATCGTTCTCTGACCCACAGGGAAGAAAGAAGGTTTCAGAAAGTTTTTTGCTCAGATTGAAATGAGTTCATGCTCTTTTTGGACAACGAGAAGTGTTTTTTGAGTACATGATTGTCTTTCATATAAGACTATCAGGAAGATCTTCACTCGTCGGGACGATATAGGATCAGAGGTATTGATTCTCCCCATTGTATACTTCGATCTGACTCACTGCTCTACATGATTCACTGACCAGATGCGTTGAAAGAAGGATCTTCAGCGTTCTTTGTTTTGACTGAACCTTTCCGAGGTAGGTCGCACTGGTTCTGGTACAATCTGCATCTCAAAAAGGAGATGGATATGAGAATTGTTTTCCTATGTTTCTCTCTTTCAGTATGCGTCGTTCGAACCTGAGAAATGAAGAATAGGATTTTTCCTCCCTCGATACTCAGAGTGAGAAACAAGATCAAGTAGATCCTCAGAGGAACATGAAGAGTATCACGAAGGAAATTGTCTGAGAGAAATGGAATCTCATATATTCTTGGGTAAATATTCTTTGCAAAAATAGTCATTTCATCACATCTGGATCGAATATATCTTGAATAGGAAGAATTCAATCATAAGAATAATCCTTTATTTTGCAAATTCACGCGATTTCTCTATAATCCACTCGAAATAAACTCTCTCCCCATGAATCCTGAGCAACTCTTCGTCTCGTATATGACCATCGTCCGCAAGGAAGTCACTCGATTTCTGCGTGTCTGGAAACAGACAATCGTTCCACCAGTGATCACTACGACGCTCTACTATGTGATATTCTGACAATTTATCGGTTCCAAGATCAGTACTGGTACTTGAGTACCCTATATTGTCTTCATCGTTCCATGACTCGTGATGATGTCACTCATCATGAACTCATTTTCCCACGTTGTCTCTTCTTTCTACATGGCAAAATTCCAGAAGACCATCGAGGAGATTCTCGTTTCTCCAACTCCATACTGGGTCATCATCCTCGGATTCATCACCGGTGGAGTGATCCGTGGTATGGTCACAGGGAGTATTGTGCTCGGGATTGCATTCTTCTTCACACACTTTCACTTTGCACATATTGGACTCATGCTCCTCTTTGCACTCCTCACATCACTGCTTTTTTCTCTCGTTGGACTCCTGAATGGACTTATCGCAGATAGTTTCGATTCTACATCGATTATTCCGAATTTCGTCCTTACACCACTGACGTATCTCGGATGAGTATTCTATTCTGTGACAATGCTCCCTCCTCTATGGCAGCTCGTTTCTCATGCTAACCCGATCCTCTATATGGTGGATGGATTTCGTTTCGCGGTGCATGGGTACTCCGATATCGCTCCTGGAACATCATTTCTCGTCCTCATATCGTGCAATATCATATGTTTTCTCGTTATCTGGTATTGGTTCGCGAAAGGGAAAGGAGTGAGGACATAGAAGTAGCTGATAGATCATAGCAAATAGTAGGCAGATGGAGGATGGAGGATAGTCAAAGTACTTGTATTCTCTCGGATGATACATATACTGAGCATCAGTGAATCTACTATAAAAATTTCTTTATTTCTTCACGTTCTGAATATGACAATCGCTTATTGGTGTGTCTTGGTCGCAATTCTCCTCCCCTATGTCTGGTTCGCTATAGCAAACAAGCAGGCGAAAAAACCTCGGAACAATGAAGAGCCACGGGATTTTCTGATAACGGTCGAGGGGATGGCACGCCGTGCTTTCGGTGCACACCTCAATAGCTTCGAAGCTAATATTGGCTTCATTGCTGGAGTAATCATCGCTTCTCTTGTCCATGCTCCGCAGATGCGTATCGATATTTTAGCAATCATCTACGTGATAGTTCGGGTATTGCATGGATATTTCTATATAACTGGCAAGGGCACTCTGCGCTCGATCATGTTTGGTATCGGATTCGTAGCAACAATAGGATTCTTTGTTATCAGTATGTAGTTCTTAATAATCTAGTATTGGTTTACGAAGAGAAAGTGGGCAAGAGGATGTAAAGTTATAAAAAAGAGACTTACTGTAAGGCTCTTTTTTTACTTCTTCCAAATATAGCGTATAAATCTCCGATCGAGCCAAGCAATCGCTCCCGGGATGAGGCTGAAGAATACCGGAATAATGAAGAAGAGAAAGGATATAGTCGGCTGAACATATGCGAGAATCATCGCTATGAGTGTACAAAAGAGTGGGAAATAGATGCGTATCTTCCCATAGCGAGCATCCTCCTGAGTCACGATCGAGAGGTCTGTCTCGGGATGAGCGTAGATGATATGTCGCATCCAGAGTATCGAGAGGATGATCGAGATGATATTCCCACCGTAGATAGATATCGCGAGTGGATCACTGATATATCGTCCGAGGAGATTAGCTGAGAAGGGAAGCAGTGAGAGAAGGACGAGAAAGAGGATATTCACGATCACGAGGTGACGGCTGATATGCTTCGCAAATATCGTGATGAAGTAGTGGTGTGAGAACCAGTAGGTCGTGAGGGTCGAGCAGACGAGTGCATAGGCAAAAAATGTCGGCAGACTCGCAGAGAGACTCTCGACGAGTGAGGCATGAGTACCACTCTCAGGGATCTTCAGATCGATGACGAGGAGGGTGAGGATGATCGCGAAGACGGCATCCGTGAGATTCTCGAGGCGCGATTTATTCATGATTTCGATTACTTATTGCGTACATAGATGAGCTTGTATCGACTCTTTCCATCATTTCGTTCCATGATTTCGAAAGTTTCTGTCGAGGCAAGGAGGGGGGTGAGCTTGTTGAAACCATAATTGCGTGGATCAAAGTTCGGTTGCTTCTTCTGCAGGAGTCCACCGACATCGCCGAGAAATGCCCACCCATCATCATCGGCAATATCAGAGATCGTATCAGAGATGAGTTCGATCACTTCTGGGGTGACAGTGTCGAGCTGAGGAGCAAGTGGCTCGAGTTCGCTGAAGGGTATGATTTTTTCCCCGTTTTTCGGTTTCTTTTCTTTTGCAATAGTTTCTTTTATGGGTTTTTTGAGGATCTCAATGTAGATGAATTTATCGCAGGCAACGATAAATGGCTTTGGAGTCTTTTTTTCACCGATTCCATAGACCTTCATCCCTGCTTCTCGGAGTCGTGTCGCGAGACGAGTGAAGTCAGAATCACTCGAGACGAGGCAAAATCCATCCACTTTCTCTCAGTAGAGAACATCCATGGCATCGATGATCATGGCTGAGTCCGTCGCATTTTTCCCGGTCGTATAGCCATACTGCTGGATCGGAGTGATCGCGTTCTCGAGGAGGAGATCCTTCCACTTCGTGAGTCCAGGACGCGTCCAGTCTCAGTATATTCTCTTGATCGTCGGGTTTCCATATTTCGCAATCTCTTCCATCATTTCCTTGATATAGGCTGATGGTATATTATCACCATCGATGAGTACTGCGAGTCGAACTTCAGTGTCCATGGGGGAGAAGGTTAGGGTGTGATAAGTTGGAAGGTTGGAACGATTGAATCTTGGAATCTTCGAAGGTTGGGAGAGGAAAGATGCTGGAACTTTTCTCGAGAAAAAGAGAATGGATACAGAAAGAGTATTGAAAACTCCGAGGAAATCAATATATTCATCGCATGCAACATGAATCCATTTTCCTCGATCATCACTTTGAACTCTCAGAATCAGAATTGAGTCAGTTTGAGAGATTTCTTACGATTTTTCGCGAGTACAATAATCATACGAATCTTTCCGCAATTCGAGATGAAGTAGGTATTGTGGAGAAACACTTCATCGATTCCCTCTATGGAGCACCTGTTATTCTCGAGCTTCTTGAGATGAGCAAAAAAGAAACCGAATGATTCAGGCTTCTCGATATCTGATCTGGATGATGATTCCCAGGGATTCCACTCAAGATCGTTCTTCCCGATCTGAGGATGACTCTTCTCGATTCTATCGGAAAAAAAGTGAAGGCAATGAACCACTTTATCCAAGAACTCGGACTTACAAATATCACCGCAATACAAGATCGTGCTGAGAACTTAGCGAAAGACTCACATCATCATGGATCATATGACATCATCGTCTCACGAGCAACGGCATATATGACGGATATTCTCGCATGGTCTGTACCATTCCTTACTCCCTGAGGGAGAATCATCCTCTACAAAATGCCGTCAGAGGACGAGAAGCGAGATATACAAAAAATAACGAAAAAACTCTGACTCATTCTCGAAAATGAACAGAAGTATGTTCTCTGAGAAAAAGAACGAATTCTCTATATTTTCGCAAAAAAATAGATAGAGTGATTGCTTTGATATGCGGTATTGTTATTTTTTTGCATTTCTAGAAAGTATATGATAGGATAATTGTACGCTTATCCATAATCTTCTTTCTATGATCAAACAGATCACACAATTCCAGAAGAAATACAATGTTCGGCCCTACACGGTTCTCCTTCTCGGACTCCTCGCTGTGACGAATAATGCACTTGCATTTGCAGCCGTCGCACCTTTCGATCCAACTTCCATGATGTAGTGATCTCGGGGTTGTATGCTATGTGCAAAGAAACCTTCCATTTTTTGGAAGTTTTTTTATGTTTGCGAGTAAGAATTTGGTAGTATAAGGTAAAGATTTCAGAGTAAATGATGTAGCCGTCATATAATATTAAACATTAAATATTATATCATGCAATATGAAGTCCGTGACAAAATCTGAGAAATAGTCTAGTATAACCAGAGCAACCAGTATACCAATATAAAAATTCATGCGTTTTCTCGATAAATATACACAATCATTCGTACAGCCACGTCCGTGGAGCACTGCTTGGATCGCACTCCAATGGTGAAATCTTCTTTTCTGGAAGAAGCTCACGGCAATTCTTACTCTTTTTTGTCTTCTTGCATCGTATTTTCCGATTCAAGCATATTTCTCTCGATGACTCGAGTACCTTCCCTATGCAGATGCCCTCTACGAGAAGAAGATTGTCGATGTTCCATACACAAGGAACGATATGCTCGACTATGTGAGCCAAGATGAAGCACTTCGCATAGCGATCAATATTGGCTGATGACTGGATTTTGACTGCCATGGCTCTCGTCACCTCTCACCGAATACAGAGAATATCTACGATTGTGCCTATGCTGGATATGCAGAGAAGAAGGGAATTATTTCAGCATCCTATACACCAACTGATTATACGAGTCGTATCGCTGCAGTTCGTTCACTCGTCGTCGCATCATGACTTCAGCAATCATCACATGGAATTCCCTATGTTGATGTCCAAAGTGAGACTGGGTATATTGCGCGTGCCTATGATGTCGGCTGTCTCCCGAGTTCGAATTATTTCTATCCGGATACCTATATCTCTCGTGGTGAGATGCTCAAGCTCTCTGACTGTATCAATACGGCGATTGCTTCATCCGTCTCCATGACGATCCCGAAGAGTCATGTGATTGCTTCATCCTCGAATCCAATACTCGTACAAAATCAGCCACCTCTCCCTGTGGTATCTATTTCTGTTCTTTCGGGAGAGAATTCAGTATCAGATCCTCAAAACGTTGTTCCAGTTCCTCCTCATTCAAATACTGGTATAATTCAAACAGGATCAACTCTAGAATCTGGAGCACTTGCTCTTCAGGGTCAAACAATCGTGACACGGGAAGTTATTCGTGAAAAAATCGTGGAAGCAACAGGATCGAATATCATCCTTCCACAGGCATCAAATACTCTTCTCGGCTATGACAGCAATGGTACGCTCATCACGGTCGGTATTGGATCAGGAGTAGAAATCATCGGAGGGAAAATACAGGCACATCCACTCGTCATCAATACTTCCGAGACATTCAGTGCAGCTCCGAGTACTCCACCACAGATGAATACTGTAGTTCCTCCATCCAATCTCCTCTACCCATCAACACCACTTCTTCAGTTCCAGGGAATTCCTGGTGGAGGAGGTTCGAGCTCTATCACTTCTGTCTTCGGTAGAAATGGAATCGTTACCGCAACAGCAGGGGACTATACAACCGATCTTGTCACTGAGGGATCACGTCTCTACTTCACGGACCTGAGAGCACAGAATGCACTTTCCGGAAGTATCCTGGCTCTGAACACTGCTATCACGACACTTTCTGGGGCGATCGGAGTGGCTTCATATTCAGGATTTCTCTCACTCACCTCTGATGTTTCGAACCTCTCAGGAACGGTGATGAGCCTTGGGAATTCTCTCATAACTTTTTCTGGTGCATTCGGAAACTTCGGAAGTACTCTCACAGTTCTCTCGGGTACACTCAATATCCTCAGCGCGGATGTTGGAAGCCTTTCGGGCATACTGAGTAACACCAATTCTGGACTCGTTTCTCTGGGGAATCTCATGAATACACTTTCCGGAACTCTTGCAACGCGTATAGGACTCTCGGATCTCTCTGCAACAGGAGGAATCACGTATAATGTATTAAGTTGACTCTTTGGCTGGAATGGTACTACCTCGAATATTGCCGAGTGATTAAATCTTTACTATACTCAGGGACGATTTGATAGTGCTTTCTCAGCGAAATCAACGAGCAATCTCACAGAAGGATCCAATCTCTACTTCACTGACCTCAGAGCTCAGAATGCACTTTCTGGATCAATCGGAAGTCTGACAAATAATTTTACGACACTTTCTGGAGTGGTTGCGACCATAGGAAGTACACTCGATACCGTTTCTGGAAGTATTCTCAATTTTTCTTGATCGCTTTCCGTTCTTGCTTCACAAGTTGCGTCTCTCTCTGGAAGTATCAGTTCAGTTTCTGGAAGTCTCGATCTCCTCTCGAATACGGTAACGACTCTTTCAGGGGCAGTATGAGTCATAAATAGCGGGCTTATCGCAGCGAATGGAAATATTTCTACACTCTTTTCTGGTCTTTCGAGTGCAACAGGAACTCTTGCAACCATTGCAGGAAATGTTGCGACACTTTCTGGAGTTCTCTCGGCACAAAGCGCAAGTATCACTGCCCTCAACTCAGATATTGGAGTCTTAAGTGGCAGCATAGCAACACTTTCGGGAATGGTGATAGGAATCAATGCTACTCTCGCAACTCTCTCGGGCACTCTCGCAACAACGAATACAAATCTCTCTGGTCTTTCAAGTACAGTCAGTATACTTTCTGGAACTGTTACTGCGCAAGGCAATACTCTTATCAATCTCGGATTAAATCTTGCTACCGCAACAGGAACAATAAATGTCCTTTCTGGAACTGTTTCCACTCTTTCAACTGATCTCAATACACTTTCGGGTTCAGTAAATGCTCTTTCAGGACTGACTTCCAGTATTGCTTCGAATCTCAACACAACGAATTCCAACCTCGCAACAGCAACAGGAAATATCCTCTCTCTCCAGAACAACCTCGCGACAACAACGGGATCATTAAATACGGTTATTGTGAACCTCGCAACCGCAACAGGAAATATCGCTACATTTTCTGGTTCTCTTGGTATCCTTTCTGGCAATCTTGCAACAACGAACTCCACTCTCAATACTCTCTCAGGTGTTATCGCAGGAAAGATTGGACTTGCTGACCTCTCAGCAATTGGGCCTATTGCCTATAATAATCTCACAGGGAATTTCTCATTCACTTCTGGATCTGATGGTCAGGTTCTGATGATGTCAGGTAGCCAATTTGTCTGGAAAAATCCAACAACAGTCGGTTCATCAGTCACGAGTATATTTGGTCGAACAGGTGATATTCTCGGGCAAATAGGGGATTATACAACGGCACTTGTGACAGAATCAGGATCCAATCTCTACTTCACAGATCTGAGAGCACAGAATGCTCTTTCTGGAAGTATCGGAAGTCTTTCTGGAACGCTCGCATCACTTTCAGGTACGGTTAATACACTTTCTGGGATGATCAATCTCATGAATGCGAACTATACAACTCTCACATTCTCAGTTGCAGGAATTGGAAATAGTCAGATCGCACTTCAAAATAATTTTAATGCGCTTTCTTGATCTGTTGCTTCGCTCTCAGGAGTCGTTCTCTGAATCGGGAATAACCTTACAATTCTTACCGCTGACGTCAATACACTTTCATGAAGGGTGAATACGCTTTCTGGCGTAGTGGATAGTGCAAATACCAACATCGCTACTCTTTTCACCAACCTCGCAACCGCTACTGGAAACATCGCTACACTCTCAGGAAATCTCAACACCACCAACACAAATCTTACCAATCTCACAACAAGCTTCAACACTCTTTCCGGAAATGTAGTCACCCTCTCAGGAGTCGTTGCTACCAAGATCGGACTCACGAGCCTCTCAGTCAACTGACCACTCACATACAATAATGGTACCGGACTCTTCGGCATCAATATAGCCAACTC
>JANPGO010000012.1:0-19609 GCA_031423995.1 Candidatus Altimarinota bacterium
TCTAACTTCTAACTTCTAACTTCTAACTTCTAACTTCTAACTTCTAACTTCTAACTTCTAACTTCTAACTTCTAACTTCTAACTTCTAATATTTATGTGACGCTGACCAACAGTACAGGCTCAGAAAGATAAAAATGCGAATGTAAAGGCGAAAGTCAACACACTTCATGCCAAGCTTATTACCCTTGCGAGTGAGAAATGACCTGATCCGAGTCAGAACAACGCGCTTGCAGATGCAATCTATAGTGCGAAAAAAGATGGAGTGACCTCAGATATGATCGATCGCGCTATTCGTCGAGGAGCCTGACTCGACAAGGATGCAGTGAAAGTTGAGGAAATATTCTATGAAGGATATGCACCAGGTGGTATCGGGATTATTGTTCGTACACTCACTGACAATCGCAATCGCACTGCACCGAGCATGCGTCATATTTTTTCTGCTTTCTGAGGGAATCTCGGCGAGACAGGTACAGTATCGAATTTCGCTTTTGATTATCGAGGAGTGATTCATCTCGAGCCAAGTACAGATGCAACAATTCTTGAGATGATGATCATGGAGACTCCGGCGGAAGATTATATTTTTTCCGATGATAGTGTTCAGGTATTCACTGATCGTACCAATTTCACAGAGACACGGAGGCAACTCGAATCAGGTGGAGCTATCGTCACACGAGCATCCTTCGAATATATTCCGAAGAGTAGTATCGAAGTGACGGATTTCGACAATGCTCTCAAGCTTTACAAGATGCTTGAGGAATTCAGTGAAAATGAGGACGTCGATATTGTCTGGAACAATGCTGATATTCCTGATGCTCTCTGGAAAGAAGTAGAGGAGTATATTGATGCGAGAAAATTTAGGACATAGTATGGATTGAAGACTTGATCCAATAAAGAGTTTTCTCAGAATCTTAAACGCATCGAGCGAGAAAAGAAATTCCATAGGAAAAGATCAGAAACAAAAATTCTTCTTGAAAATCATGAAAAAGCTCCTATAATTGCGGAAACTAATTTTTTCTTATGTCAGATCCGAAAGACGACCAGACGAATCCTCCTCTTCCACCTCTTCCTGTTGACCAAGGATGAGCTCCGATTCCTCCACCACCTCCTCCTCGTCCGAAGACATCAAATGATCAGATCTTCGAGCGGTTTCTCGTCCATCCACTCACGACCTTCGATGAGAATTCATTCATGAATCTTCTCGAGCACTCACTCTCACTCTCAACCTTCGAGAAGAAGCGTGTGATCGATGCGATTCCGACTCTTTCCCAGTTCCAGATCGATGAATTGGTCAAGGTCTTCGAAGATGAACGTGTTGAGTTCCGTAAGCTCATGCCAACAGAAGGAGAAATTATTAAAGGATTGGTCATCAAGGCACAGAACGAATGGGAGCAACTGAAGGATATCTACAGAGAAGAAGAGAAGGCAAATGCGAAGGCAAATGAAGATGCGAAGAAAGCAGAAGATCTGAAGAAATCTCTTGGTCTCTAAATTGTATTTCCAAAAATCTCCCGTATACTTCGGGAGATTTTTTTGATATATCACATGTATATCGCTGTTATTCCATTTGCACATTCATACAGTACAGAACCCTATACATATAGCGTACCAGAACTCTGGTGTGAGAGTATTATACTTGGGTGTCTGGTTGAGATTCCTTTCGGAAAAAAGGAAGATTTTGGTATTGTGGTCGATTGTACGGATTCTGATGTGAAAGCATGAGATATACGTACAATTCGCCCAATTATTCGGGTGGTTGCATCAGTGGAACTTCTTTCTCATGAACAACGAATGATGATTCTCCATCTTGCAGGTCGGTTTTTCCTCTCTCTTGATAGAGTATTGAACCTATTCTTGCCAACACCCCTCATGAACCGACTTGATCGGAAGAATTATATCCTCTATCGAGAAAATCTCTCTAAGAGAAATATTTCTCCACAACCAATACGGTCTATCCACTACTTTCGAGACCATGCTTTTGGCTTGAGTGACTTTGAGAAACTTCTTCTTCCTTGAACGGTGATGGTAGTCCCTGATGATTTCTTTCTCTATACTTTTACCGAGAAGTTATCAATAAATACTGGAACGTTACCTGCAGAGGCAACACCTGTCCGGAAGGCATGATTCTGGATGAATACTTATGAGGGAAAAGAGAAAATTATAGTTTGAACTCGGCGACTTCTTTATTATAATCTGGCGAGCTACGAACGAGTCTACTTCATCGAGGATGCATTTGGTGATGAAGATTATCAGTATCCGATCCGCATCCGTAATCGAGATGTTCTCAGAATCTTTGCTGACACAACTTCTCTCGATGTCACGATTATTACCTCGAGCCCGACACTTGATACTTTTGCATATTTTCGCGATTTCACCATAATAACCCAATAGTAAGAGATGCAACGTACCATAGAACGATGAATTAACATACTGTACCGCCACTTTCGTTCTCTAGACCGGATGGGGATTGTTTGGTATATTGGAATTCTCTATATTATAGTTCTCCTCTTTACCGCATTTCGTTTCACAGTTCTGAATAATGATTTTTATGCCAAGAAGGCAAAAGATCAGCAGACAATGATCCTGAAGAATCCTGCTTCTCGTGGCACAATTTATTCTTCTGATGAATCTTTTCATGGAGCCTTTGCAGTATCGACGAATCTCGGGAATCTCGCGATCGATCCATCACAGAGTGGCTCACGAGACAAGCTCATGACTTTTTTGACGGATATTGTTTTCGATGAATTTTGTCGCAATACCTCAGAATGTCTCCAGAATATGGGATCATACCTTCGAGAAGACTTCTCCAATCGTAAGGATATGACGGTAACAGAAATGAAAGAAAAAATTCGTGTCTATCTCAGTACTCGAATGGATGCACCAATCGAGAGTGTCGAAGTTGCTGAAGCTCTTGATGAGAAGGCAATTGAACAGATTGACGCATGGCAAGAGCCTTCGCTTTATTTTGTCTCGAATAATCTCTACCTGAATCCGACAAAAGTGCAAAATAAAGAAGAGCTCATTGCTCGACTCTCAGTCATCCTTGGAAAGACTCGAGAAGACCTCGTTCCAAAATTCGAAATCCGCAAGAAACGTCACCTCGAGATTATTCATAAAATGAGTGTTACTACCAGGGATGTCATCACCAAGCGTATGAATGCAGAGAAAATAGCACTGAATACAAAACAGCTCGATAAAAATGAGTCTATCTATTACTTTCTCAAGATCGAAGATAATCTCGTTCGCTATTATCCAGAGGAGAATATTGGGAGCCAGATCATTGGTTTTGTTGACAATGAAGGGAAGGGAAAGTATGGTGTAGAAGGCTATTTTGATGAACTTCTCCAGTCTGAGAGTCCAGAACAACGTGTAACCAAGGATAGCGCTGGCCGTCCCATTGGATGATACGTATCACAAGAACTTATCTCTCTCAAGAATGGGGCAAATGTTACACTGACGATCGATCGCAATATCCAAAAACATGTTTCTACACTTCTTGCGAAGGCGGTCAATGATTTTCGTGCAAATAAGGGAAGTGTGATCGTCATGAATCCAAAGACAGGAGCAGTGATCGCTATGGTCAACTATCCAGACTATAATCCCAATAACTTTACAGATGTTTATGAGATAGAACGCGTGAATATGACGAAATATCCGAATCCAAATGCTGATCTATTTTGAGTGGATCTGTATGTTATCGATACACAGAGTGGATCGTTTTTTGCAAATATTGATGGGAAACGACTCAAATTCCGAACCGCAACAGATGCTGAGATTGGAGTGTATGCCATCCCGAAATATATGTACAAGAATAAATATGGAGCGTGAGTCTATGTCAATGATGTCCTCACAGCCCTCTATGAGCCAGGATCAGTCTTCAAGGCAATTACGACTGCGATCGGACTAGATACAGGAGAGATCGATCCTGAAGATACGTATTATGATAAATGACATGTTGAGTTGGATTATGGTGGAAGTAAGACAGTAATAAGTAATGTTGCAAGTCAGTGTACGGGGCGACATACATATCTCCACGCACTTGATTGGTCGTGTAATGTTTGAATGGTGGATATTATCCAAAAGATCTGACCTTCTCTTTTTGATAAATATATCCGTGAGTTTTGATTCTGAGCCAAGACGAATATTACTCTAGATGGTGAAAATTATTCTCAGATATCTCCCTATGAGAAATGGTCACGAACACAACTTTTTACAATGTCATTCTGACAGGGAATCAGTGCAACTATGCTTCAGATGGCTTCAGCCTACTCAGTTCTCGCCAATGGGTGAGTCTATATGCAACCATATATTGTCGAATCAGTGCAGTATCCAGATGGGAAAAAGGTTGATACAATTCCAAATCCAATACGGCGTGTTGTGAAAGAAGATACTGCAAAGCGAGTGACTGCTATGCTCGTCGATGGTGTAGAAAATGGATTTGCAAAAAAGTGATGAGTTGCAGGCTATACGGTTGCAGGAAAAACAGGGACATCACAAATTCCGATGAAGGGAAGCTATGAAAATATTGTCCTTCATACGGATCTTGGACATACTATTACTTCATATGGTGGATTTGCTCCAGCGAATAATCCGAAGTTTGTTCTCATTGTCACACTCAATCGTCCGCGTACATCGGTCTATTCTGAAACGACATCTTCCGCCCTCTTTGCTGAGGTTGCGAAATATCTACTTGAATACTACAAAGTCCCTAAAAATTAGTTACGTTCCTTTTTTTTGGATGAGAAATTATTGCTGAAAAGTAGACTTCAACATCGCTTGCTCGATCTCTGCCTCGAGCTCAGTCTGGATATCCTTCATGATAATAAGATCACCAAGAATTTTCTTTTTATTTTCTATTGCTGTATGCTCTTCGATGCAGACCTTCAATCCAAAAAGATAGAGAAGAGCATACCGAATGAAAATGACCATGAATATGAGAATCACGAGTCAGACCATTCCCCAGAGAATATTGGGAACACTAAGTTGGAGGTTATCAAGAATGTAGGGAAATCGTGTTGCGTTTGAGTCCATGGTGTATTATGGTGCTTCAACAAGTTCTGCAAATATAAGGAGTCGTTCGAGTGTTGTTCCGACCGGCCAACAGGTCATAAGGGAGAGTTCTTTTTTGTTTGGGTCTCGCTTCTGAAGCGTCTGAACATCACCAGGCTTTACGGTCGCACGATCGGTAACACGATAGGTATATTTTTTCTGATAATAGTAAATCGTAATCTCATCACCATCCTGAAGTTGATCAAGGAGAGCAAAGACATCATTGTATTCACTCTGGATCCATGGGTAATTCGATGAATGCCCAAAAATAAAGACATTTCCAACTTCTCCAGGACGTGCTGTTCCGGGATATCGTACAACTCACTTCTTGAGTTCCTCCATAAAGGTCTCGTGCATGACTTCATAGTCAGGATGACTTTCGATCATGACATCTACGAGTGGGATATTTTTCCCAAGACGAGGAATGATGATGCGATTCTCATAGGGGGATAGTGAAAAACTTGTAGACTTTGATCCTTCACTGACTCAAGCGAGAAGCTCTTTTGCATTATAGGTATCTTTATAGACGATTTCGGGGTTCGATGAGACTACTTTTTCCGTGACATCGGCGAGAGATTCATTTTTTTCTCCTTCCGCAGTTTCGGAGGCATGTACTTGGACGCTTGAAGCCGCTAGAATCGTATTCACCTCATCTCGAGCGGTTCGAAGTGCTTCTGGATTCACAAAATTGAACACTCGGGTTGAATAGGCACTATAATTGAGGGTTCCGAGAAGGACGAAGAAGACACAACTTGTTACTACGAGGTAAGTAGCAATGAATCGAATTGTATGCGCCAGAGAGGCGAGGATGCCTCTGTGTTTTTGTTTTTTCTCATAAGAGAGAAGGGGATCTGTATGCATAGAAGATGGATATATTTTGGTATTTCCACCATGCTAGCATATATGTTCCAAAAAAACAAAATGTTCTTATTGACGAAATATGTATTATTCAGTGTATTCTAGAAGTCTCACGAAGTCATCTGGATAGGGTGCTATGAGTGTCATCTTCTCTCGGGTAATTGGATGGGAAAGTATGAGAGAATGTGCGTGGAGGAGTTGACGTGTGATAGAGAACGCTCCACGGGCAAAACTATTTTCCTTCTTGTTCCCATAAGCCTTATCTCCAAGTATAGGAGTTCCTCTGTGTGCAAGATGGACACGAATCTGATGCGTTCGACCGGTTTCTATTTGGCATTCGAGAAGGCTATATTTTCCTGAGATACCAGACTGGATCAGTGTAGTATGAGTGATCGCTCGTTGACCTGCATCGAGGTCGACGATGACTTTTGCTTCATCTTGAGCATTATCTCGTCGTCTCAAGGGAACACTAATAGTATCACGTCGTTTTTCAGGTATTCCTACGACTATGGTATGATATATTTTTCCTATCTTACTATTTTGTAAGTCAGAAAGAAGTGATTCCAGCGCAACTTTCTCTTTCGCAATGAGGACGAGTCCAGTCGTATCACGATCAATACGATGGACGAGTGCCGGCCGAAATGAGAGACTCTGGTAGTCTTCCCCGAGCATATCTTGTACAAGTTCAATAAGGGAAGCCTCAGTTGATTTATGGTCTCAGGGGTGGACATTCATTCAGGCTGGTTTATTCACGGCGAGGAAATACCTATCCTCGTAGAGAATATCGATTTTTGTGTTCTGAAGTATTGGTTTTTTTGTTGTTTCTTTTTTCATTTCCCCGAGCTCACTATCTGTGAGAAAGAACTGAACCTCATCGTTCAATACTATCCAATATGTTTGTTCCACTTTCTTCTTATTGATCTTGATTTTCCCCGTTCTGAGAAACTTGTAGATCGCCCCGAGAGAAGCATTTTTGAGATATTTCTTGAGGAATTTGTCAATCCGTTGATCACTGTCTGAAGTATTATCGATTGTTATTGTCTGCATAGGCTATTGAAGAACAGCAAAATCAAGCGCATTACTCGTGGTAATCTGAGGGAGCTGAATTGTTTTCGTTCGCATGAATCCATAAGAATAGCCTTGTGCTTGTACCTTCATGAATTGTTCAGGAATTGCCTGACTTACTCAGGCAATTCTAATTTTATATTCAAGAAACGGTATTTTTCTATTATCATCAGTAACAATAGGTCGAAGCATGGTTAACTTGAGAGTACACTTATAGTTAGCGCAAATAGAATTATAAGCTGTATAAAAACCTCAAAATGTCATATATACTCCTGTATTTGTAACTCCATTTCTTGTATCCAAAGTCCGTTCAGCTATCGAATCAATCTCATTTGTGAGAAACACACTTGTCTCTCAGCTCGAAAAAAGTGAATTTCCAGTTGAAGTAAATGTCCACATGATAATCCCTGAATTTGCATAGACTATCGATGTGCCCGTGTGTGCACTTGGTTCTGTTTCAGGAATACGGAAGGTAAATTTCAGATCGAATGGATTCATTCCGTTTGGAATAACGAGTTGTATAGGATTTCCCATACTTACGATATTCCAGTTCGTATCATATGGACTGTTTCCATTCCCAGCTAATGGAATGAGTCTTCCTCCAGTATAAATGTTTATTGATTTCCCAGTTCCACTGAAGGTTCCAACGGAACTATTTACCATATTCCATGGTGTATATTTGTTCACTCATCCTGTATAGAGTGATTCTTCGATGATACTTTCCGCATTGTAGTAGGCGATATTGGAATTCTCGATTCATTCACTTGCTTGCGAGAATCGCAAAAGCTTCTCGATAAACACAGTGCTCATAATCGTCAATACAATGAGTACTACGAGCGCTATCAGGATGGCAGATCAAGATTTATTTTTCAAAAGCATACGTGGGCAATGAATGAATTACTCTGCTCAGAGGTCTTCGAGGTTGATGGTAGTAGAGATGGTAATAGTTGGATCATCATTTTTGATGATAGATCGTCTTTTCCAGGCAAATCCCAGAGTTATCTGAAGCTTTACATAGGGGTGAATGAATGGACTGATAAAGTTCGGAGTTCACGTGACATCATCCACGGCTTTCCACGCATACCAAGGGTTTTTGAGCGGGTAGATATAGAATCTGAGACTTTTCACATTCACATAATCAGGAAAAAGGTCAACCCAATCACTATTTGCATTATAAGAGAGGGTCCCATATGAATTCACTAGTCCTGTTCCAGAACATCGCCAGTCAGTATCACAAACCCATGTATCGATTCCCCCATCGAATGCTCCATTTACAAGACTCCCATCATGGAGGCTTCAGAGATCTTTTCCATTCATACGAAGGATTTGAATATTTCCGAGACATCCACTCCCTGTTGTCATATTGCAAGTAGCACCCGATGGGGCATCAGGATCTGTCTTGTATACCCATCTGAAGTAAACACGTTTCTTTTGAAGTGTATTGATGAGGTACAGTTCCGCCATGGGATTATTGATGACAGTAGGTCCATCACCGAGTTCGACATCATCATCATCTCCGACGATTCATCATGTTCCATCTTCATCTCCAGTTCCATATGGTGAGTCATCATCTTGATTTCCATTATAATCAGTGAATTGTATTCGATATTCTCCGTATCGTTGCAACGTTCCTGTGAGATCAGCATTTGCAGTGTTATAGTTCCTGAGGCACCCGCCTGTCCCCATAAATGATCCAACATTACTCCTACAAAGATACTGTCAACTTCAGAAATTCGTAACAGCTCCCACGGTTGCTATCCCACCAGATCCATAGTTTCAAAACAATGTTCCTGAGCTATAGTGTCCTGCTGTCATGCCAGTTCCGATGACTGATCGTGCCCAGTATTCCTCATAGTCAATTGTCCCACCTTCCTTGACAATAGTTGCGAGTTTTTCACTGAAGAAATAGAGTTCTTCGAGGAGTGAGACTCTCTGCACATTTTTCACACGACTGATTCATATATTGGTCACAGAATCAAATACGGCGATCATAATCATCGCAAAGATCGTCATACTTATGACGAGTTCGAAGAGCGTGAATCATTTTCGGTTATGGAAAACTCGGTGAACCATACGTTATTTTTTCTTAAACAGGAAAATAAGGGGAACAAAGAGTGCTCGTCAGAGTTTTATCCCTGATGGAAGCTTCTGGAAACTCTTTGGTCACTGTGTGATAAGGAGGTGAAATAGGTTCAGTGCTGTATTACTGAGAGGAATCGTTTTTCTTTCTTGTTGCGAGAACAGGAGTACTACTCCTTTTTTGTAGGCTTTCCCGAGATCAACCAGGAGATCAAAGAGAATGATGAAGCTATTTTCTCGCGGATTTCGCATAATTCACTTGAAAAAATGATGGTTCTGAGTACAAGTTTCTTGAGTCAAATCTTCTTTTACCTGAGAACACCATGGATTATATTCGGAATTCGAAAAATCGGAAACTAAAAACGAAAGTTTTGAATTTTTTTACACGCATGAGTTTCTCGAGTTATCGTCTCAATATAGCAGGAAAAAGTATCATGATTTTTAATCTCCTCCTTCTTGCTTCAACATTTTTTCCTTGGATCCAGATGAAATTCCGTACAGGCGATGTTGTCAATTATTACGCATTCTCACTCTATACGGGACTTATTGGGTATGGTATATTGATCGGATGTCTTGGTATTGCATTCTTTCTCTTTTCTCACGAAAAAAAAGAACGTATTCGTGCCTATGTTCCATTTCGACTCTCTGATGCACAGGCAATCGTCTTCATTGATGCGCTGATTCTCTTTGCTTGTATTGAGCTCATATTTGTCTCCATGAGTTACACCAAGATCGCACTCAGTGTCGTGAATCCGGGTTCTGGATTTATTTTGGCACTCACTTCAACGAGCCTTATTCTCATAAGCTCATTTTTCTACTCACAGCATGAGAAACAGGCTTCTGTGACACTGAATTATCTTGATAAGAAGGATCCAGAATATCTCGGCGAGTATGGAGATATTCTTGGAAAACATGGTCATCCTCGTCAATCATCCGGTCGTGAGAAGAATATGACCCTACCTTTCTAGAAGCAATCCCCAACAAAATAACTTGACTTTAATAAAAAAACAATATTATTCTCTATATTGTCATACAAACAAATATCTCGTTTTTGCAATTGACACCTACAACAATTTTAACCGTTCACTTTTATGTCTACAGCTACAGCGTTTGATATCCATGGAATATTTCATACGATTCTCGACTCACTTGCTGAGAAGGAGCGTACCGTGATCTCTCGCAGAATTGGACTCAGTGGTGAGAGAGAAACCCTTCAGGAAATTGGTGATACCTATGGAATCACTCGAGAACGAGTTCGTCAGATCGAAGATGTAGGAATCAAGAAGATTGGTCGAATCATGCGCTCGAGTCCACTCATGCGCATTCAGGAATCAGGAGAAAAAATCCTCAAAATGCATGGAGGCGTCATGACGCGAGATCGTCTTATCAGTGGAATTATCGCTGATATCGGATTCCAATGAGTGATTAATGAAAATATTATTGATGTCCTTCTCCAGGCTGACTTCAATCTCCAACGTTCGAAGCCACAACTCGGAACCAATACCTACTATCATTTTCCTGAGATTCAGAAGAAATCTATTGAAGCAATTCATAAGGAAGCAATTAAGCTTCTCAAGAAGAAGGGTGACATCATGGAGAATACTCCATTCTATGAGATGATCAAAATCAATCTCTTTGCCCAGTTTGGAAAAATCGAGCCCGTAATGATCGATTCAGTGATGGATATCTATCTCGATATCGTCAAAGGGGAAGAGAAGTATGTCGGTCTTGAGAAATGGAAAATTCTCAATCCTTCTACACTCAAGGATAAGGCAATCTATGTTCTCAAGAAGAAGAAAGAGCCAATGCACTTTCTCGATATTGCAAACACGATTACGGAATATTTCTCCGAGCCAGTCAAGATTTCTACTATTCACAATGAACTCATCCGCAATGATGAATTCGTCCTCATCGGACGTGGTATCTATGTACTCAAGGAATGGGGCTACAAGGATGGTACTGTTCTCGATGTGATTCTCGATATCTTCAAGAAAGCAGCAACACCCCTCTCGACTGAAGAGATCACTGCTCGTGTTCTCAAGGTACGAAAGGTCAAGACCACAACGATCTATATGAATCTCCAGAACAAGAAGTATATCGAGCGAGTCGGACGAAACCTCTACCAAGCAAAATAGTATCTCACAAAATAATCTCCTGTAAAGGGGATTTTTTTGTGCTCAGTGAAGGATTCTTATATACTATAGCTAGAGTATCATAGCGACAGCTGTGACGTTTTATACTTACAACTAAATTTCTTCTTCATATGGAACCAACTACCTTCTTTGGATTTCTTTTTGCACTCGCGCTTGGTGGACTCATCGGAACCGAACGAGAACTCCCATGGTGAGGAACGAAGATTGGATGAGCTATCTGATTCGGAGGCATACGATCGTATGCCTCGATTGCTCTTCTCTGAGCTATCGCCGTCTGGCTCGATCACCATACGACGAACCAATTCTGGACACTTCTCTGAGCGATTATTTCAGCTCTTCTCATCATCACTTCTTATGTGTATTCTTCGTTCCATAGTGAACGTATGGGGGTGACGAGTGAGTATGCTGCCTTCATCACGTATATGATCGGTGTGATAGCCATGAATGGATACTACAGCATCGCTGTCATCCTTGCTATCCTTCTGCTGCTTATTCTCTCCGCGAAGGAGTTTTTCGCAAAACTTAAGACTCGATTTTCTCGAGAAGAACTGGGTGACTCACTCAAGTTCGCCGTGATTGTTCTCGTGATCCTCCCCCTCCTTCCAGATGCAAAGTATTCCTTTCTCGATATAGCGAATTGGTTTCATCAGGGAGGGCTTGTATGGATACATCCAATACTCAATATTCATTTTTTCAATCCCTATGGTGTCTGGTTCTTTGTCGTCGTGATGACGGGCGTAGAATACATTGGATTCATCCTCTCAAAGATGATGGGAGAAAAATGATGAATCATTGCCTCGTGAGCCATCGGTGGACTCATCTCTTCGACAGCAACAACGCTTGCAATGACTCGAAAGAGTCGAGAACATCCGGAACATATGAATTCTTATGTTGTTGCAACCCTCCTTTCATCGTGTATCATGTTCATCCGCGTGATTGTCGTTGCAGGATACCTCTATGCTTCCATACTTGATTCTCTCTGGATACCAGCTCTAATGATGCTTCTTGGACTCTCTTGAGCTGCATTCTACTATTCTCGACAGAGTAAAAAGGAAAAATCTCCAATTCAAGCAGAGGAACGCAAAGAGTCCTATGAAAGTCCGTTCCAAATCCTTCCAGCACTGCAGTTCTCGGGGCTTATTATCCTTATCAAGTTCATCTCCTGACTTGGGAAAGTCTATCAGGATATCATTCCACTCAAGATATCGAGTTATTTCATCGGACTCTTCTCAGGCCTTGCTGATGTCGATGGAGTCAACTATATCTACTCGACAGCTGCAAAAGCTGGAGAAGTGAGCCTCATCATCGCCTCGACGACGATTCTCATCGCAGTCATCTCGAATAATACCGTGAAGGCATCGATTGCCTATCGTTTCTGAGAGCGAGATTTTGGCCGAAGAGTACTCACAGGCTTTGCAGTGAGCACACTCCTTGGGATCATTACGATCATTGTTCTGAATATGTAGAGAGAGTATATATAGAAAATCATTTAATGAAGGCCAATTATTCCATACTCAATTGAATGCATTATAAATGTCTTCCTAAGTTTACGAAGAGTCACCTCCATAAATAAATACAATTAAAAAAGAGCAGATCCTTCATTTCATTCAGGATGACAAAAATAATATATTTAGTAAACACTACTAATTCAGATAATATGTTTTCATTCTGGCTTACGCCAGAATCCATGTCCCGGTAATAGATTCCTGCCTTCCCCCAGGGGACACTCTCTTGGACTTTCGTCCAATTCACCTTCGTCGCAGGAATGACGAAACAGTGATGATATTCAATATAAAATACTATAATATAGTCTATTTCTTTGGAAGAAGTAGATTCCTAAGAGACGCTTTTATCTCATCTGAGAAAGTTTGTTTGGTGAGGAGGGTCTTGAGATTTTCGAGATTTTCTCAGAGTTGTTCACTTCATGTATTGAGGATTTTTCGTGCTCCTGGAAGCAGATCTCCAGTATCGAGACTCTCCCAGAGTGCTCCCATCTGGAGATTCGAGAGAAGTGATTCCATACCCGAACCTGCCTGACTCGCTTGCTCATAGAGCGCAGTACGGAGTGTATCTCGAGATACGTTATATGAGAGTCACTGGATTCGTTGATAGTACTCGAAAAGCACTCTTTCAGATGATGCTCGGAGCATTGCTATGTTATCGGTATCGATGAGATCTTGAACATTGATCGCTTCGAATGCTGAAAAATGCTTCAGTATCCATCGAACGGATCGATCATAGAGTCCAGATATTCCAGAATTTTTTACCTGAATGTTTACGAGAGAAGTACGAAGACTCGTGTATGCGGCATCATAATGTGCATTGATCTGAGTCCATGCCTGATCAAGGATATCTTTCGACCGAATTACCCAAATATTCTCACTGTCGACGAGCTCTCCTGGCATGAGGAGGACATCTTTATCTCAAGTATCTCTGAGGGATACAGCGTGATTGACCGCATGGATATAGTGTTTCTCGAGGTTGATCTCATAGATCGTTCCACGAACTCAAGCAATGATATCATTTTTTGGAAGATCAGTCTCGAAATATGACTCTCCGATCAATGCGCGGACAACATTTGACCAGATTTTTCCCTTCTTCAGAGAGAACGCAATCTGAATTGTTCCATATCATTGTTCCGCAAGCATCGTATGTATTTCTATGCGTGTCCGAGAACCGAGACGTGTCACACTGTGATCAGGCCAGGTGACTATTCCGAGTGAATCATCACCTGTTTCGACAGCATCATCCTGTTGAAGACTGTAGGTCTCTGTTTTTGAAAGTTCGATTGCGAGGTCTCATCGGATGATTTTCGCGGTTCACTCAGCGACCGTGAGACTCGGAGTCACTGGATCATCCGCATGGATCATGCGGTAGTATTCGAGCGCACTCCAAGAAAACATCAGAATGATTCCGATGATGAGGATTCCGAGCGAGAGAAGGGGAATTCGTAATTTCATAACTCGATTGGAATTATAGCAATTTTTCGATATTGTAGGAAAACCTTCCTGAATTGCAATACCTAAAAACGATTCTTTGCGTACACACTTTGTCTATATCCTCATCGCACTCGTTTTTTTCATCCTCTATGAGCTCTATCTCATCGGGTTTTATAAGTATCAAGACTTCCAGATCAATACGTATGTTGCGAGCCTCGAGACGACCAATAATACGATCGAGAAGCGCAATCATGAAAAGGAGCTCCTCAATACCTATATTCGCACCAATGCGTATCAGTCACTTGTCGCAAAAGGAACACAGAATAAAAAACTTCCTGGAGAAGAAGTCATCAACATTGTCGAACAGGCAGATGTGCAGGGAAATGCTCCGATCGATGTCCATCAGGTCATCTACGACGTCAAAAAAGAAGCAGAATCACCCATGAAGGGAATGAATAATCCAGAAAAATGGTGGTATGTACTCGCCCACCTGAAGGATCTCTAGCTTCCTACGGGATCTTTGATATAGGCGGTGAACTTGCCAACCGCAGTTACAATAATGCGCTCATACGAACTGAACTTCTCGAGGAGGGTTTTATACCGACCTTTTACCTTTTCAACATAGATATCCTTGGAGTTCTGATATCCCTTTGATATACCCTTACTCGCAAGGATATATCCCATATTTTCCCAGGCTTCAGCCTTTCTCGGCGCCAGATCTCGACAGAATGTCTGGGGGAATCCACCGAGTGTTGCAAGCGTTCATTTTTCTTGCATATATGCCTGGAGAACTACGAGGTCTCAGCCGAGAGGAGTGCATATAGCGACGTACTTCTTGAGATTTGATTGATACTGATCTTCCACTGAGCTTGTCCACTTCTGGACATCGGTATCACGATTCTGTTGCATGGATTGTATGTTCTTCAGGATTTCTTCGTCGAGTTCCTTGAATCGTACTGACATGATGACGATATAGGCAGTCTGTTCACGCGAGAGAGGGAGACCATTCCCGAGCATATCCCCCTTCACACAACTATAGTCCGTGATGGACTGAGGTTTTTTGGATTTAATACAGTCGTCGATTTTGGCAATGAGTTCACTCGTGCTTGCGCTCGCGGCTGATACAGAAGTACAGAGCTCATGCAATATGAATAAACTGATGAAAAAGAAAAAAAATTTCCGCATAGACTTAGTTTCTTCCAAATAATCGTTTCCAGAAGGACTTTCGGGGAATTGGTTTTTCGGGTTCGATCATATGTTCAGGAGGGGTTTCTAGGTGCTCCTTATCACGGAGCTTCGAGACACCATAGATTGAAGCAATAATACCCCCAAGGATCACTCATGTTACAACAGCATCTATATGTTTGATGCTTTTTTTTGCCACACTTTCATTGGAATTTTTTTGGTCGAGTTCAGACATAGTAAAAGTTGGTATATCGAGAGTATAACATATATTTTCCCTCCTGCAAAATCTATTCGCCGATTTTTATCGTTTTCGAAAAGAAGGTGATCTTCGGCACATGGATCATGATGGTATTGTAGTCGACGGTTGCTCGGATCTTATTGAATGCAAGATTTTCTGGGAGGATGATCGATCGAGAAAAGGCTCCATAGTAACATTCCTCAACGAGCATACGCTTGGCATCGAGGTAGATCGGAGCATGTTTGCGTTCCCCAGAAATGGTGAGGATATTTCTCGAGAGCGCGATATCGATCAGTGCTGGATCCACTCAGGCAACGGGAGCCACGATAATGAGCTCTTCTGCGAGATCGAGAACATCGATGGCAATTTGTCCGACATCGACTTCATGATCCCGTTCTTCACGAATCTCAACATCGACTTCATGATCATCATGGTGCGTCTCATGCAATGATGCTTCGTGTGCTTTCGATGACGTACCAGTATGCTGTTCGTCCTCCCCGATTCAAAAAAGTTTTGCCATAAGTAAAATGTATAAAAATTAGGAGTATCCTATAGAACTTTGTATCGTTTGCAAGTTGATTCTGCGATCACTCGTCCGTAGACTTCGACCACGGAGTGTTGACTCTCAGTATACTTCTCACTGCTCACCGAGAGCTTCGTGAAGATAAGAAGCTTATCAATAAGTTCATTCGTATGATTCGGATGGATCGTGAGGTCAGAGAAATCTCGAATCGGTGCAATATCCGCCACCAGTGTTGGGAGTCAGTATGAGAGTGCCATCGTGATGCTCGGTCAGGCACTGTAGTAGCTCCCGACAGAGATCCAGCCACTCGCATATTCATAGAGACAGGCACGATCCGCAGGAGGCAGGATTCCTATGATCTTCACATAGTCGAGGATATTAAGTCCACGGATACACTCAGAAATATGACGCATGTTATTTCCGAGATCACCCGTGATGATAAGTCGTTTTGTCCCATTGAATTCGTGAATATAGCGAGCATAAACCTGGAGAAGTGTGAATGGATTCCATTCATCACCTCTTGATCACTCAGTAATCCAGTATCATGCAGTCACACCATAGAGATGAAGATGAGCGAATGGATGATGTACTCGTTCGGGGAGAAAGTAGGGAATGACAGAGATTTTTTTCTCAGGGATACCAAAAACCTCTACGAGTTCCATCCCGATCTCAATATGGGGAACGATGATATCATGCGAATGTTGCATCATACGGAGAAATCGTCGTTCGAGGAGCTTGCGCTCAAGAATATTCATCTCTGAACGAGGGTAGAGGACGAGTGCACTGTCGAAGACGTGGGTGATCGTCGGGATATGGGTATCGATCGGATCAAAAACGGAAAATGACACAATCCGATCAGGACCATGCTCGTGATGGGCAATCTTTCTCCGTGTGAAAAATCCTCGATCTTTCTTCACGAAAATGACAGACTCCTCCTCAATATGAACTCACTCAGTGACGAGAAAGGTGAGAATATCATGTGGATGATATTCTTTCCAGAGTTTTGCCCAGGCACGTCCGTATTCGAGGCGGATGAGATCAAGGGGACTCTCAGTCCGGATGTCTACGAGGATATGCATAGAAACTAGTCGAGTGTTATTTTACGTGCTTGTTCATCGGTGACCACGCTATCCGTGATGATGAAGTCACGAGAAGGATGGTAGAAAGAGAGTGATTCAGTACCCACTTCTTTGATGATGGCATCGAGGACTTCATCGAGTTTCATCTCGACCTGGGTTCACTTCTCCATATCTTTGAGTTGGCAGATTCACTTCTTGGCTTCCATGATCCCGATCACGATGACGAATCGGGCACCAACTCGATTCGCTTTCTTGAGCTGGACTTTGATACTCGGAGTTCCGAGAGAAAGAAGGGAATTGAGTCCACGTTTTCGTGCTTCGATATTGAGCGGAAGGGCGAGCTTCTTCGCATCATCCCCAAGTTGCATGATATAGAGGTGGATACAATCCTTGTTGCGAAGTTTGACTCCATGTTCCATCATGGCTTCGATGAGTCGCTCTGCCCCGAAGGCAAAGCCAACTGCAGGGATTTCATTCTTCCAGCCGATTGTCTTCGCGAGGCTATCATAACGTCCTCCTCCACCGAAGGCATCCTGAGTACGACCTGATCCATCGACGAATTCCCAGACGGTATGTGAGTAGTAATCGAGTCCACGTACGAGAGTTGGATCTTCGACATAGGGAACGTCAAGGATATCGAGATATTCCTTTGCTTTGTTATAGAATTCGAGTGAGTCTTTTTTTAGGAAATCGGTAATTTTTGGTGCGACTTTGAGGAGTTCTTGGACATCAGGATTCTTGGAATCGAGAAGACGAAGCGGATTCTTCTCGAGGCGAGCGAGATCGGTCTCATCGAGGAGGTGTTTCTTATTTTCGAAAAATCACTGCAATTCCATGAGATATTTCTCACGCTCTTTTAGAACTCCGAGTGAGTTGATCTTGATTGTATAGTTGCCCGCGAGTCCAAGCCCATCCATGATATTTTTCATGATATAGATCACCTTGGCATCGAGGATCGGATCCTCTTCACCGATGATCTCCGCACCGACCTGATGGAACTGACGATAGCGCCCCTTCTGTGGACGATCATAGCGAAAGTGTGGCTCGATGTAGTAGAGATATACAGGCTGTGGCTCTTCGAGCATGTGCTCGAGGTAGGCGCGCATGACTCATGGTGTACTCTCAGGCTTCATGACCACCTCACGTCCTCACTTGTCCATGAAGTCGAACATCTCCTTCGTCACGATATCACTCGCCTCACCCGTCGAGTGGACGATAAGGCTCTTGAGTTCGAGGATGGGAGTGGTGATACGAGTGAATCCATTGGTACGAAATTCATGACGCGCGACCTTCTTCAGGAAGGTGAAGTAGCGCTGGTATTCACCGAATATGTCTTGCATACCGCGGACTCGTGGAGGGAGCTCCATAAAAATAGTTGGTTAGAGTGTTGGATTGTTCGAATATTGGTTTTTTCTTATCTCAAAATACTTCCTGAGTATATTCAGAAAGCAGAAAATCACAAGGAAATTACTTGAAAAGAATACTCAAAGTGATTATATCAAAAGGTGTTGATATACACTAGCTTGGCACAATATTATCCCTATTTGTATTTGTAAGTCCATTTTTATATATAATACCTTCAGGTAGAGCTCAGGGTTGTTCTAAATTTCCACGCAGTCATCCATTTCATTCTACCGATATGTTAATAATCTTTCAGTTTCATTCTCGCAAATTCTCTCTACTGAGGAATCTTCCGTGAGATATAACTCGATCTCATCCTATTCCATTCGGAAATATAATTATACTTGATTGGTGCGCTTGGGTTATGAATCATGTATCATTCCCATTACTTCTCAACAGAATTTGATGTGTTAGTTCATCTCTTCTCCATCTTGGTTCACCATTTTCATCAGTGTTTATATTTCTTAATGCGAGAGCAATATTCTGGAAACTTGTCATAAATCAGAGGCTATTATCATGAATCATTTTTCTGACTCTTGTTTTCACTCCATCCATAACTTCTGGATATCTTTCGCATAATTGTTGCAAATATCAAAAATCTTGAGTCATCTTATCACATATACCTGTAGGTGCAAAGACAGTAGGAATATTCGAGAAAGATCAGGGAGGAGAATAAAGAATAGTACCCCTGAGTCCAGTCGACTCTGGTCTATCTATGGCATCAATATGCATACCGAGATTATGACCGCGACCAGCAGGAGAAAAAGTGTATCAGGATATTCCTGCTATAAGAGACGTATCTTTATTATCTCATGTAATACCAACCCCTTGTTCTTTAACAAACGCAACTGCATATATTCACAATTCTGTTATTAGACTCAATATTTTATTTAGCGTGTCTGATCTAAGGAAACACGGAAAAATACCAATAAAATCTTCAAAAAAAGAGTGTAAATGCACTCTTTTTTCATATAATGTAAGTACAACTTTTAGTTTTCTAATCTTGTTACTATGAGTTTTACATGAAGCTTTCTCTCATTGGC
>JANPGO010000013.1:0-3594 GCA_031423995.1 Candidatus Altimarinota bacterium
TATCACGAGTGCTCTCGCGAAAACTGAGGCACACAGGCGTGGATTCGATGAGGCTATCCTCATGAATGCTGCAGGAAAAGTCAGTGAAGGGAGTGCTATGAATATTTTTCTCGTGAGAAATGGGATCATTCGTACTCCTGCGGTCACTGAAGATATTCTCGAAGGGATCACGAGAGCGAGTGTGATCGAAGTTGCTCGATCGATGGGATATACCGTCATCGAGTGACAGATCGATAAATCAGAGCTCTACATCGCGGATGAAGTCTTCTTCACTGGAACGGCTGCGCGCATCACTCCCGTGAAGCAGATCGAACATTATATGCTCTCAGAACAGCATCCAATCACCGATATTCTGAAGGCTCGACTGGATACAATAGTTCTCTGAAGTGATAAAGAGTTCGGGAAGTGGGTTGAGAGGGTGAGGATAGTAGGATAAATGAGCAAAAGAATGGTATCCTGTTTGGACACTATTTTTTCTATTTACCCATAATTTTTATTCGACCAAAATTACCGCATAAAGTATGAAATATACATTAAAAAAAACTGAGGAGTGAGATAAAGCTTTTCTTTTGGATTTAAGAAAAATTACTATGTTATCTTATTTAGAAAAGGCTAATATTATTTTAGCAGAAGAAGACCATATTGCTCGAGTAAACTCTTTTTTTGATAGCTCTTATGTTATAAAAGGTCTAGAAGGGGAAAATATATGATTATTAAAGTATGTAGAAAGTATAAAGTCTTTAGAATTAGTACAGTTACAAGTACTCCCGAAATATCAGAATAAAGGTATTGGTACTAATATATTGAAGGATTTAATTACTCAATCTAAGAAATTAAATAAACAACTGACTTTAAAAGTACTTAAGAATAACCCTGCTATTTCTCTATATAAAAGGGTATGATTTACAATTACTTGAGAAGACGAGATTGAATATCATATGGGAATGGGGTAAATAGATATATTTCTAACCGTTTCTTCGAGGCATCAAAAAAAAAGAGCTACTTTTTTATAACTTTCTATAAATTGCACTTGCAAATTGAAGATGGATCTTTTTGAATTCCATAATTTTTTTGACATTTCCCGAGAAAAATCTACTCTACAAATATCTACATCTCATCCATTTCCTCTTATGTTTTCTCCCATGTGAAAGGTTGGGATTGCCCTCATCGGACCATCAGGTACAGGAAAGACAACTATCGGAAAAATCCTCGCTGAGAAACTGAATATGAACTTCCATGATATGGATGATGAGGGGCTTGAGTGATCGTGGTGAACTGGATGAGTCGCACGAGTCCTCGTAGAGAAGGGAGATGATGGATTTCTCGAAGCAGAGGGATGATTCATCACAGAATCCTATGGGAGGAGCTCGGAACGAAAAAAATACATCCTCGATGGGATGATCTTCGCAACCTCTGGAAGCCTCGTACTCGAAAAAGGGGCGATTGAGTATATACAGGATCGGATGATACTGATCTATCTCGACCTCCCGAATGAGGAGATCGCGAAGCGAGCCCATGCTCGGTGAGTCGGCCGAATCGTCGGGATGAATGGAGAGAATCCTCGCTTCCATAGTATCGAAGCAGTGCTCACCTATCGCAGAGAATTCTACGAAAAATACGCCGATATCACCTATCCTCTCACTGTCGGAAATACCCCAGAAGATGATGCTGATGAAATTATGACTTTCATAGAGAGATATATCACTCATGACTTCCCTTCTCTGCTCTCGGACTCACGGAGCAGAGAACAGATATCCCTGAGACAAGCGATCATCACGAGTCAGCCACTTTCGGGTGGACTCTGGTGTCCGACATATTTCCCTCAGGTGAGCCTCGATGAACTCGCATCATTTTCTGGAAAACGGTACCAGGATATTGCGAAATCTATTATCGGAAAGTGGAACTTCTGAATATGAGAAGCAGAACTCGATGCCATCATCGAGAAGGCATATGGAAGTCAGTGGCACCATGATGACATCACTCCCATGAAGCATATTTCGAACCATCTCTATTCGCTCCACCTCGGATATGGCCCGACCTTCGCATTCAAAAATATTGCCCTCGAATTCCTCCCTCGCCTCCTCTCTGCCCTCACGCACTGAAAGATCGTGCATGTTCTCTGAGCGTCGAGCGGTGATACAATCAATGCGGCACACAGCGGAGTGAAGGGAACCAATATTCGTTCCCTCTTCATGCTCCCTGCCCTCTGACCTTCAGTAGTGCAACGACTCCAGGCTGTTCATGGAATTGTCGACAATCCCAATGCCTTCACACTTCTCGCCGAAGCTCCATTCGACCCACTTCAGGACATCGTGAAGCGGATCAATAGCCCTGAATATCGTGAATTCAAGGCACGATACAATATCACCTCATTCAACTCGATCAACATTGCTCGCATCCTCGCACAGATGGTGTACTATTTTCGTGCCTATGCGAAACTCCTTGAACTCTGAGCAATACAAGTCGGAGAAAAGATTTCTTTCTCTGTGCCTTCTGGGAATTTCGGAGATGCACTCGCCTGATACTATGCGATGAAGATGTGACTCCCGATCGAACAGATCAATATCGCGACCAATGAGAACGATATGCTTCATGTATTTTTCGAGACGGGTCGCTATGCTCCACCGAAACGAGAGGGAAAGGATTTTGTCCAGGTCACCAATGCTCCGAGTATGGATATCGCGAAGAGTTCGAACTTCGAGCGGATGCTCTATGATATGGTCGATGGCGATGCCGAGAAAGTGAAAGGTTGGTATACTGAACTCGCGAAGAATGGATACTTCGAAGTCGATGTTACTACTCTCGAAAAGATACGATCCATCTTCACCTCCTCTTCTTCAACTGATATCGAGCGACTCGATGCGATTCGGAAGTTCTGAAGTGAATACCATCATGGTATCGATCCACATACAGCCGCTTCGGTGGTTCCTTGGATGAGAGAATGCTGATGAACCTCTGGCTCTGTCATTGCGAACGGAGTGAAGGAATCCAGCGTTCCTGAATTTCACAGTACTCCCCTCGTTTTCCTCGAGACATCTCATATTGCCCAGTTCACGACCGAGCTCGAAGCATGCTGAATCTCTGCTCCTGGTATGCATGAATTCGATACTACATTGGAGAAGATGCGGACGAGCGATGTGCAAGAAGGAGTCCATTTTCTCTCGACGGGAGATGACTTCGCGACGATATTTCCCCACATCGAGAAAGTCTTCGAAGAGATTTTTCCTGAGCGGTTTCGATAATATTGACATACTACAAAATTTTTCTATAATCCCGCTGACCAATGCCGTTCAAATCATTCGTCGAAATCCTCCGCAAGGAGGATTTTTTTGACTTTCATCTCTTCTTCGATATATTCCTTCCATGTCTCACTCACAGATGATCATCACCAAGAAGATATCCTCTCCACTCGGATAGGTCCTTTGTCGTGATATCTTCTCACTATTTAGACCTCTCCGAGCAATCGGGGAGGTTTTTTCTTCCCCTCTTGAGGGGTGGTCGAAGACCGGGGTGGTTGTTTCTAAAATATCGAACTATGTTTCAATACTCTACCATTATCATCACGAAGAAGATGCTCCTCTACGAGCGGAATTT
>JANPGO010000014.1:0-9083 GCA_031423995.1 Candidatus Altimarinota bacterium
GCCTGGAGATGATCACTTCCAAAGATCGAGTATATCGAGATACGATGGAAGTATCTGAAAAAAGAAGCAATTCTTAGTGATATGAGTCAGATACTCCGATTTAGCCAACAATCTGAAATATCTTTCCTACAAAGAAACAGAGTCTACGAAGAGATGAATCTTCTTCTTTTTAAGCTTCGAGAAAAAAAATGGGGAAAGTTTTATTTTCGTGTGATTGCGATCATAGAGAAATACTTAATAGGAATAGGAAAGTTCTTGTCTGGATGAAAAATTCAAGAAATCTGATTTTATAAAAAACTCTTTGAGTGAACGATGATTGCCATTATAGAAGAAGTAAAATCTCTAGGAGAAGTACAATCACTTAGAGTTTTTGAATAAGTCATATCGGAACGATCTCATCGCGCTCGAGTCGAAGATAGTATTCAGTGATTCCTCCTGTACAATGAAGCGGTATTTCTTTTCAGAAATGTTTCTCCGTAATCTTCCTAAATGGGAGGATAATTTTTCCAAGGAGTTCATTCTTGTTCTGTGCATAGGTCGATACAGGAAGTCTCGTATTTGGGATCTCTTGTCCGATATGTTCGAGGAGGATTCTGAGCATATCGATCGTCGTATTCTGCGAGTGAATGTCCTGAGAAGTGAGCTTCACTCACCTGATATAGATCCTCCCAGCTATCGTGTCGAGAAGGATGCCATTCACCTCTCTCTGAATAATTCCTTCATAGGGAGCTGCGTACGAAGCACCAAAAGAGTCTCTATAGAGGATATCCCCTTTCTGCGTATAGTCGGAATAGACTTCGTTCGAGAGATACTGTTCGAGTCTGACTCCAGAAGAAGCAGTTCTATCGCGCCATGAAGCGTGATAGAGACATATCCCTGCATGATCCTGTCTGAGGTGATCGAGGACCTTCTGGAATGTCGTTCGGCTATATCCCTTCTGCATGACGATGAGGAGACTTCCTCCCATTTTCCCCGTATTGAAGGGAAGGATTGCAATCTTCTCATCTGAAAATTGTTTGAACTGGTGGAATAGATACCCGATCTCAAAGAGGAGTGTATTTTCTTTCTGATAGGAAAAACTCGAGAGTCCAACTCCCTGAAGTATCTCGAGAAATCGATCTGAAGCATGTCGCTCATGTGGATGATTGAAGAGGAAAGAAAATCCTTCAAGAATTTGGAGGTTCATGCTATTGATATGCTTGTAGATCGCATCATTTTGCTGGAAGGAAAGCATGGTGAGGAGTTTTTGTCGATCATTCTCTGGAATCGAAAGGGAGTGAAGTGCCTCAGTGATAAATGTCGTACGTGCGAGCTCACTTTCACGATTTTGCCCACGGCTCATCTCAGTCTCACTGAATCGATATGCAAGTCCTGTTGTGACGATAGCATAATCAAGTGGCATTTCCCATGATGGTGTGGTGGAAATGCCGAGAAAGTTCAGAAGTGTATCCTTATAGAGCGTGCTCTCATACGGATGCTTTTCTTCTGAATTATCTTCTCATTGCACTGCAGTATCTACCGGGGATGAACAGTAGACAATCGGACTCGTCGAATTCCCGAACATGATGGCATAGTTACTCCCTGCACCAATACTCGTCGCTCAGGAGAGAGCATGTGCGAGGTCGAGACTGAGGGCATAGATGTCTTCGAAGAGAGGATGATCCTGAGGGAATTCTCCCTGAAGAAATGAGTCTGTATCGATCTTCCCAGTGGTGAGATATGCCGTGAACGCAAGGAGGACAGAGAGTACTGCGGAGAAGGCAAATCCATGCCCAGGTGGAGCCTCAGAAAGGAAGTCAAACGTCATTCCAGAAGAAATTCAGTGTGTCGTAAGAAAATTTTCGAGTGCCTGACTGACTGGACCGAGGTCATGATGGAATGCTGATTGGAAGGACTCTTCTCGAAATATTCAAGAGTGAATATCGTATACAAATAGTGAACGAAACGTGATTTTCCCTGAATCATTGGACTTCGTTCCAGAAAATGTCCGAAGGGGAAGTTTTTGTTTGATCCGAAGGGGGCTCACACCGTGAGAGAGATCAGCTCACCAAGTGATGACTCACGCGCCACTGACGACGAGATCATGTGTATGGAAAAAATCCTTATACATCTCTGGAAATGTGCATTGCAAAACTGTGGAAGTCATTGTCATAACCGTATCTCTATCTCTATGGTTCTCACTAGGGGGATCACTTTCCATAGGGGGTAAAATTACGAGGTGTTGGTCGAGCATTATACCCAGTTCGCCCAGCATAGCAAGTGGATATTTTGGTCCCTGATTGGACTCAGGCATTTGTCTTTCTTTTGTCTTTTTCTCGGGGGAAATCGATCCTATACTTATCGTAGTCTTTCGGGATTGCTCTCCTGTTTCTGGTTACGTTTATTTGTCCTATCAGGAGAATAACAATTTCTCATCATCCATGCAGAAGAAATACCTGGAAACAAGCGCAGCTCGAAAGATGTTTTTCTCAAATTTACCTCACTCCTATGAATAGGTCGCCCTGAAATCTCGAAAGAACATATGACGAATGAATACTTTCACGAGAGAGTGCTGAAGATGTGAGCGAGATCGAATCACGTGCAGTACCATGGATTTTTCCTGATACCCTTCAAATTGTTGCCTTTCTCGCATTTCTCTTCATCTTCTCTATTCGCATCATCGATCCGACGATGGCAATCAATACTCCTCCCTAGCGCCAAAATCACTCCTGAATCGAATAAGGATTAATATTGGGGAGACTGTTTGTACACTTAAAGATATATATTATGGAAAAATTGAATACGTCGAATGCTTTCCGAAGATTCGGGAAGAGCCTCTTCTCTGGAGTGATCGTCGTCCTCGTCAGTGCCACCTTCATCACGATGCTTGCCTGAGTGAATGCGATGGTCGTGGATAATGGGGGCAACTTCATCATCGGACAAAATACTAATATCGTGAATCTCTCGAATTCCTGAGCCTATCAGATCGGCTTCACCCTCAGTGGGACGCTCGATCTCGGCAATACACTGGTCGTCACCGCACGGGATCGTCTCGGAAAAACTCTGACGAATTTCTACCTCTCTTCGAGTGGTGGAGAATCCAGTGGAATGATCATGATGAATTTCAGTGGATGAGGCTGGAGTGATGGTATCATCGGTTATAGTGGAACACTGTATTCCGGGAGTACTCTCACACCCGTTGTCGCTTCGGGCATGTCACTTCTCGGAACGATCGACCTCACTCGTCCTGTCATCACCCTCATCGGTTCGAGTACCGTCACACTCACTCAGGGAACTGCATATACTGAGTCTGGAGCCACGTGGAGTGATACCCTTGATGGAACAGGAAACCTCAGTGTCTCCAATTCTGGCAGTGTGAATACTGGAGTCGTGGGATCCTCAATCCTCGAATACTGGAAGACTGATACAGCGGGAAATCGCTCTCTCTCCCTCTTTCGAAATATCACTATAACCGCTCAACCAGACACCACTCGTCCACTCGTCGCGGTCACCTCACACGTGAATAATGCGCTCGTCACGGGAAATCCGACCCTCGCTGGAACAATGTCAGATACTGGAGGTATCGCAAGTGTCAGCGTGAATGGAGGGCTCGCAACCCTCGGATCTGGAACCTGGTCGAAAATCCTGACTGGACTCACTCCTGGAAGCAATACCTTCACCGTCATTGCAACTGATCTCGCAGGGAATACAGCGACAGCATCCCTCATACTGAATCGAGTCTCCGCAACATCGAATATCAATAGTGTCTTCTCAGGAACAACGAGTGTGCTCATCACTTTCTCGACGGACCTCAGTGTCCTCGGAACGGTGCATTATGGAACAACCATTGGAATACTCAGTCTCACCGCTACATGAACTACAGCGACAACGGCTCAGAGCTTTCTCCTGACAGGACTCCTTCCGGATACGATCTACTACTACACTGTAGAATGACAGGGAGGTATTCCTTCATCTGTTCAGACCTTCAAGACACCGTTCACTGTCGGAAATACGATCACTTGATCGGTCTCAGCAATCGGATCAATCGCCTTCAGTGGAGGGACAGGAACGGGGATTACCTTCTCAGGATCGGGATGACTCAGTATCCTCAGTGTCAGCTCGAGTGGTTCATCAGTATCATTCCCTACCAATAATCTCTCGATCCTCGCAACATGAGGTGGATGGGATGGGATCATACAGGCTCCTGAAGTCACAGGAAATCCAGTAGGGCTCTCCCTCTCTGGGTATGCCTTCGTCGGAAATACCTATCAGATCGGCAATGCGAGAAAGGAACTCGTCTTCTCATGACAGCTCGCGACCGTCGTGATCCATATGAGCAATATCTATAGTGGTCAGGTGGCTCGAATTTTTCGATCCACGGATCAGGGGACTACCTACCTTGAGGTCACTTCGTGTACGGTCAGTGGATGAGGGGATTGTACCTTCACGACAAATAAGTTTTCACTCTTTGGAATCGCCCTCCCTGCTGACACGCTCCCTGATGTATTCTTCCTTGTTGGAATCACTGGAGTGGAACTCGGGACAACGTATACATCGAATACCTTCACTGTTGCCTGAGTGAATGCACAGACTTCCATATCGATCGTCGGAGGAACCTATAGTGTCAATGGAGGAATCTTCACTCCGCTCTCTGGGACAATCCAGCCAGGAGATAGTATCACCGTCCAAGTTGTCTCCGCAACGACAAACTCGGCAACGACCAGTGCAACCCTCACAATCGGAGGAAGGTCAGGAGACTTCAGTGTGACGACCAAGTCTGCTTTTAATGGTGGGGGTGGTGGGGGGGGCGGATGAGGTGGTGGGGGCGGTATCACCCGAGATCTCTGTCCTGAAGGAGACTACACGCCAAGCTACTATGATGATATGTGTGTCATCCCAGCTACACCTGGAAATATCATCAATGGGGCGAATACGGGTTCATTCAATCTTCCGAATGTCATTATGAGCCTCGCAGATGTGAACTTCCGAGATGTCCGAGGGAACTGGGCAGAACAATTTATCAATCAGCTCGTCATGCGAGGGATCATCGATAATGTGTCCTACTACCATCCGAATGGCTGACTCACTCGAGCAGAATTCCTGAAAATCGTCCTCAACACGACTGGCTGGTCTCGACCGATCATCGGATTCAACCTCCCATACAATGATGTCTCCGTGAACTCATGGCAGGCTCAGTATGTTGCACTCGCCCTCGATAAAGGGATGATCAACAGAAGTTTCCGATTCCGTCCCAATGATCCAATCAGCCGTGCGGAAGCTGCAAAGATCCTTCTCGTCACCCTCTGAGTGACTGTGACTGAGCCAACCACGATGACCTTCATAGACGTGAATCGGAACTCTGACCTCGCAAAATATATCGAAGGTGCGGTCTCTATCAATATCTTCTCTGGACAGCTCGTGAATGGCAGTAGGATCTTCCGTCCCAATGACATCATCACTCGAGCCGAGATAGCAAAAGTCATGGTCAATACATTTGGACTATAGTCTCACCTCTGTTTCCACCATTCACCCCTCTCTTCTATGCGTCACCACGAACAGAAGATGGAGATACGCTCTGTGGAGATCCATATACCACCATAGCGATTCTCCCGCATATCACATCGCTTACACTGTTTCCTTTTTATTCTCAACCTTTTATGAATATGACTCTCACGAAAAACTCAACATCTGGAATACACATGCGCAATATCAATGAATGGAATCGTTCTGCTGGAACAATGACGGGTGATGATACCAAGAATCCTGGTGACAAAAATCCACAGACAAAACAGGGTGGAGACGGAGTCAAGAAGATGTAATTGATCTTTGAAGAATCCTCTCACGAAAGTGGGGGGATTTTTATAACTCAAATCTATTTCCCCTTCAATCTACTGACTGCAAGATTCGGATTACTCATTTTCTTGAAGAGATTATATCGGTAAAATGCCGTATTTCATTCTGGATTTCTCACCTGTACTAGTCCTATTCAGACGCGCTCTGGCTTGAATCAAAGGAAGCTTCAAATAGAAATATCTGGCATATCATATGCAAAAGAAAAATTTGTCTTCTTGAGAGTATCATAGACATAGACGTCTCTATACATTGAATATTTTCATACAATTGTCGTATGGTAGATGATAAATCTACCATCAAATGCATCAATACTTGCAGGACCAAGATTTGTATCTGTGCCTAGTCAGTATCAAATTTCAGAAATGTAAGCAAATAACTGGTCCTTGACCTTATTTTCACAATCATGTTTCTGTAGAACAATTTTTGTATTATCACTCGTTTTTGGAGAATTCTCATCTCTATTTATCGCTGAAGTTGCTATATAAATATCTGTTCATTTCTTGAGGAAATTCTCTGAATAAGTATCAGAAAAATAATATGTGTCAATAACTTCATTATATATTCCATCTTTATATTTGCAGTATGATGTCATATCTGATTGAGCATATACATCTAAAGAGGAAAAAGCGGAGGCGAGTACGAGCAAACTAAAACTGATAAAATACAATTTTTTCATAATGAGACGAAGATTATATATAAGTTACTACAGTATAGAATTCCATGATATCATGTCAATTTCATTAAAAAATTCGCTCACGAAAGTGGGGGGATTTTTATAACTCAAATCTATTTCCCTTTCAATCTACTGACTGCAATATTCGGATTATTCCGATACGGATATCACTATCTTTTTCGAGGGTCAGAAAGTATTCTGTGACTCCTCCTGTACAGCTGAGTGAGAGCTCTGTTCAGAAGTATTTTTCGAGAGCTTTTTGATCGGAAGGACGACCTTCGAGAGGAGTTCGTTCTTATTCTGAGAATAGGTAGAGAGCGGGAGTCTCGAGTTCGAAACAGTCTCGCCCATATGCTCGAGGAGGATCGATAGCATATCGATCGTCGAATTCTGTGAATGGATATCCTTCGATGTGAGCCGGTCTCCTCGTATCCGGATCGTCCCTTCGATGGTATCAAGGAGAATGATATCGGATTCTTTCTCGAGAATTACGCGGTAATCTCCACAGTAAGATTGCCCATATGAGTCTGAGAATCGGATATCTCCAGCTTTAGTATATTCCGAATAGATTTTTTTCCCCGAGGTACTGTTCGATCTGTACACCATCGGAGAGTATTCCATCTCTCCAGGAGGCATGATCGAGAGCGACGATATGACCTTCATCATGCATATGCTCCAGGACCTTCTGCAAGGTTGCCTGACTCTTCCCTTTTTTCATCACGAATAAGAGACTCCCTCCGATCTTCCCAGTATTAAATGGCAAAAATGCAATCATCTCGTCATCGAACTGCTGGAGCTGATGGAACGTATGTTTCAGGGCAAAAAACAGTTTATTTTCTTTTTGATACGAAAAACTCGAGAGCCCAATCTGTTGCATTGACTCGATAAAGAGCTCTGCTGAACGATCTTTGTATCGATTATGGATAAGGGTATCGAATCCTTCGAGGATTGTCAGATTCATTATTTCGACGGTATTCGAGAGTACTTCATCTGGATTGAAATCGAGAATATCTGGGGCAAATACTGGTGCAGATTCGATTTTTCAGAGACATTCCATACGTTCTCGGATAAATTTTCCTAGATGTTCTTCATCTTCCCGAATCTCTTTTCGCTTCGAATCGATCTCATCGAATCGATATTCGAGACACGTAAAAATAATTCCATAATCGAGTGGAACTTCCTAATGTGGTGTTGAGGGAATATCGAGAAAATTTAGGAGGGTATTTTTATAGATCGGTGTTGTCAATTCATCCGATATTCCTTGTTCAGTTATTGGGACATTCCTTTCCCCATGACTGGAGTATTTTTCTCAGAGAATGATGGTTGGTCATGATACTGCGGAGAGGAGTATCGTATAGTTACTCCCACTCTCGATACTATTATTTCCAGCAATGCATCGTGAGAGTTCGAGACTCATCTGAAAGAGTGATTCGAGCAATGGAGACTCTGTAGACAATCCTTGTGCCTTGAATGATTTTGCATCAACTTCTCCAGCAATATATGAGGCCATAACAGTAAGGAGAATGCGACCACAGAAGAAAATGCAAATCCATGACCGGGCGGTGCCTCACTCAAAAAATCGATCGATATACCTGATGTGAACTTTTTTTCTAGAAAATATGCCTCCAAACAAGAGATCACACTGCTTATATCATGTTGAAAGACTGTCTTGAATGGATTTTTCCGGAAGGTATCCGAAAGAATATCATAGGTGAATATTGTTCCAAAAGTAACGGCTCAAGATGTCTTGAAATTCACACCAATATAGGATTTGAGTGGAATTTTTTGCTTGATTCGTAGAACACTTGCTACATGTGAAATGTCAGCTCACCAAGTCAATATTCCAGGTGCGCTCAATACCATATTATGTGTATTAAAAAAGTCCTTGTAATCACGAGAGAATCTCATCTGAAAATCCTCGGTGTGCATCCGTCATGCATTATTCATATACTCTAGGCCTTTAATGGGAGCGTCATTTTCAATTTAGGTAGATTTAAGAAATGAGATTTTTTATTATATCAATTTTTTTTCATATAGCAAGGGGATTTGCCCCAGTTGTATTTTCCCCACTATTTTGTCTTGGTTTTTTCTTATCTTTGATACAGAAATGGGGTATACTCCCCATGTCTCAAAAACACGTTTATCTTTTCTCAAAATCGATTTTTATACATAGGAAGGCTCTATTTCAGTCTAAATGAAGCCGATACTAAACATCATTCCCTCTTCGGGATGCATATCGAACACTGAGAAAACAACGGTTATGAGAGACAGTGAGTTTTTCCTAATTCATCCAATACAAAAATGAAATCAATATTTCCAAAAAATCAGGTGAAGCTTTTTACCCAGGATCATAGAGATGAAGATGCCTTTATGCTTATCGATGATGATTTTTCTCGAAATGCCTATAGTTATCCGCTTCCTTTCTATGAGGCCTCTCTCGAGAATACTCCTCTTATTGAGTAAGTACTCAAGTACTATTTATTATTTTTTCATTTTTACAATATGACTACTCCTAATATCGACTCTACATCTCGCAATACAAAAGATGAATCCAAAAATAGTGGAAATTCACAGTCTG
>JANPGO010000015.1:0-5521 GCA_031423995.1 Candidatus Altimarinota bacterium
GTCAAGTAGGAGAGATCCTTCAATTCTGGATTCATCTCTTGTATCAACTGTTCTTTCCACGTTCTTTTCCACTTCTTAAGTTGTTTCTCACGACTGATAGCAGCGACGATATATTCGAATCGCTCGAAATATACAAGATCCTCAATATTATACTTTGCAGTGAATGAAAGAGGATAGATTTTATTTCTATGTTCATAGAGTCGCTTCTGGAGATTTTCTGTCACACCGATATAGTTCACAGTTCTTGTCTTATTCATGAGAATGTAGACCCAGCCTCATTTTTCCATAGAAAAATAGAAATGAGAGATTCCTGGTCAAGCCAGGAATGACGGAATACAATCCATATAATTCCGCCACCAATTTATCATTCCACACTTGAGAAGATGAATTCTGATGAAGTCAGAAGAGAGACTACCCTGGGGTATGCGGAATCTCTATACTCTTTTCCATCATTTCTACTTTTGACGAAATAGGAACTATTTCGTATTATATCGCTCTTCGACCTTCACCCAGTTCATCACTCTCCAGTAATTCTCGAGGTACTTCGCACGAGCATTGCGGTAGTCGATATAGTAGGCATGTTCCCAGACATCACAGGTGAGCAGTGGGGTGAGCGTAGTATCATTGAGTGGTGTCTCAGCATTCGATGTCGAGATGATATCGAGCGAGCCATCCGCACGCTTCACGAGCCACGTCCATCCAGAACCGAAGTTCGCGAGGGCAATCTTGTTGAACTCAGTGACGAATCCCATCCCATCTCACCACTTCGCAGAGATCGCATCATAGAGAGGACTTGTTCCAGGTGCTGGAGGAACTTTCGGCATATTCTCTGCAGGAGTGAGTGCTTCGAAGTAGAAGGTGTGATTCCAGATCTGAGCAGCGTTATTGAATATTCCACCCTTTGGAGCCTTTTGGACGATTTCCTCAAGAGTCAGATTCTCGTATTCTGTTCCTGGGATGAGCTTATTTAGATTGTCGACGTAGGTCTGGTGATGCTTCCCGTAGTGGAACTCGAGGGTCTCCTTCGAGATGTAGGGAGCGAGTGCATCGAGTGCATATGGAAGAGTAGGGAGTGTGTGTGTCATAGGAGAAGAAGTTAGAAAATAGTGAATACTTACAAAAGATCGTTTTCGTCATTCTGAGCTTGCGATAGTCAGTACACCCTTTGTGGGTGAGAATCCAGGTTTCTGATGCAATGGATCCTTCACTTCGTTCAGGATGACGGAAAGGAATAGCTGTTTCCTCGTCATTCCTAACCGGATCAGGAATCTCTCTTGATTCTATAGAAAAATCCAGAAATCTCAAACTCTTATGAAAGTCAGTTTCATCATAAAAAGTAGAAAATATTTTTGACAAGAAGAAGAAGAAGGGCTAGAATAGATCGGTCGCGTGTTGTTACGCGATTGCCTGGTAAGGAGCCAGTGCATTTCTTGAACAGGAGTTGAGACATGGCAGCAAAAAGTCAACCGGCCCATACCGAATTCTCCCTCAGGGAGGTTCGGCACTTCTATGCACGTGGTGTGCATCACGTCCTTGGTGCCATCGAAACGGCACTCAAGGATCACCTCACCATCCTGCATGAGGTCTGGGTCTGGGTCTCGAACTTCGTCGAAAACCCCCGTGCTTTAGCGCTGCTTCGGCAGAATGCTCCGGCACTGGTCCCGGCGAAGTACAGCAAGTAATTCGCTCAGGCGGATCTCTCCTATAATCGAGGATAGTCGCAAGACTCTACCTCGAAACGTTCGAAAACTTGGCCCGCCACCGTGCGGGCCTTTTTCATGTCTATTTTTTGCATTTCATTGCCTTTTCTCTCTATTTTTATATAATCAGATACATATTCTATTATATATTCTACTATGCAATTCATCACGACAACATCTCTCCAGCGAGATCCGAAGCAAATCGGAGATACATTCCAGATTATTACCAGTCGTGGGAAGCCCAAAGCTGTATGACTTCCCTATTTCGAGGGAAATACTGAGTTTATCGAAGACTATCTCGAAGCCTATGAGATCCATCAGAATCGGGTAACCCTCCAAAAGAAGATGCAAGAATCAGAAACATCTGGTATTTCCTCACTTTCGATCTAATGATCATATTTCAGTTTACCAAAAAGGCTGAGAAAGAGTGGATGAAGCTCGATGAATCAGTACGAAATATGCTCAGTGAAAAACTCAAAGAACTCAAAAATCCTGAATTTTTTGAGACACATATAAGGACTGTATTCGATCTCTTACCAGCCACGCATCGTATACGTATTGGATATTATCGTTTCCTTATAAAAAAGGAGGATACTATCGTAACTATCCTTTCTGTTGGTCATAGACGTGAGATGTATAGATAATTTTTTGCCTTTTGCATCCTTTTCCATATTCTCTCTCGTATTTTTCTCTTCACTGTTCCCTCTGCCTACTATTCCCTACCTGCTACAAACTATGCTCCTCGACTGACACCTCGTCGCATCCACCATACTCGAATCGATTCGAAGTGAGATCACCTTCGCACCAACAGGTGATCGGCCGATGCTCGCTGTCGTGCTCATGGGAGAGAATCCTGCGAGTGAGGCCTATATCCGCATGAAGGAGAAGCGTGCTCGTGAGGTGGGGATGCATTTCGGACTCTATAGATTCTCGGATACGATCGATCAGTGAAAGCTCGAAGAAGAAGTACGATCCCTCTCAGAGAATGAGAAAATCCATGGCATCATCGTACAGGCACCACTTCCCTCGCATATCGATCGCTATGCGGTCACCGAATGCATCGATCCTGCGAAGGATGTCGATGGATTCACTCGCGCACAGATCGGCAATATGTTCCTCGGACATGATGGGCTCTGGAGCTGTACACCGAAGGGTATCATGACCCTCCTCTCGTACTATGATATCGACGTGAAGGGAAAAAATGTCTGTGTCATCGGCCGATCGAATATCGTCGGCAAGCCGATGACCCTCATGCTCGTGAATGAGAGAGCCACCGTGACGAGTTGCAATAGTGCGACTCTGAACCTTTCTGAGATCACGAGAAGGTCAGATATCATCATCATTGCGGCAGGGCATCCAGGACTGTTAACACGAGATATGGTCACTGAATCATCTGTCGTGATCGATGTAGGATCGACCTTCGTCGATGGAGTCGGAAGAGGGGATGCTGACTTCGAAAACCTCCGGGACTATGTCCGTGCCATCTCCCCTGTTCCAGGAGGTGTCTGACCGATGACAGTTGTAACCCTCATTGAGAACACCTGGAAGGCATATAAGATGCAGAAAGGGATATAGTGCCCACATTCGTAGAAATCTCTTGTTTCCGTCATTCCGCACTTGATGCGGAATCTACCTTACTGGCATAAAGATCCTTCGCATTCAGTCAGGATGACAATAATCCATTATTCTAAAGTCCGCATTCTGAAATTGTTTGGAATCCAGTGAAAAGTAGAGATTCCTGCATCCGCAGGAATGACGGGAATTTCTCTATCAATTCTCTCTCAGAATTGACTCTATTCCTTTCCACTTGTTCTACCTACTCTCCCTCATCTACCTATCCCTCCTGACCACATACTCGATCACGTCGAGGAATCGTTCATCACCCCATCATGCGACGATTTCCTTCATTTCACTCTCCAGATTCTGGAGTATTTTCTTTGATTGATCAATCCCGATGCAGGCGATAATTCCCTTCCCTGCTTCGAGATCTTTTCCGACCTTTTTCCCCATCACGAGGGAATCTCACTCAGAGTCGAGGATATCATCGCGTATCTGGAAGGCTCGTCCGAGGAGGAATCCGAACTTTCTGAGAAGTGTGATTTTCTCTGCTCAGGCATCAGCGAGGAGTCCTCCGACCACGAGTGAGGAGGCGATAAATCCTCCAGTTTTCTCATCATGGAGTCTCATGAGTTCATCGAGGGAGAGTGGATGATTCGCGAGAAATGTATCTCGCACCTGACCACGTGCGACTCCAAGATCACCGATTGCCCGAGCAATCTCAGTTATGATCTCTGATTTTCCAGAACGAGCGAGGAGCTCGAAACCAATACTCTGGAGGGTATCTCAGACGAGGACAGCCATCGCTTCTCAGTACTCTTTCCAGACGGTGAGTTTGCCTCGGCGATATTCATCATTATCCATACACGGCAGATCATCATGCACGAGTGTGAAGCAGTGTATGAACTCGATTCCTACCAGTGCTCGAATTTCATCCTTAGTGATTGGATACTTCGAGATATACTCATAGGCGAGTATTCCGAGAATCGGTCTGAGTCGTTTCCCCCCTCATTCGACCGCATATCGAAGTGCGGATTCAAAAGTATTTTCGATTCATACACTCACTCCATATCGTGTCGAGAAAAATTGTTCGATAGCATCGTTTACCTGTTTCTGATATGCCGGAAGCCAATCTTGGAGAGACATTGGTGGGAGATATAAGTCATGAGATATGAACTATTAGGTACTATGTTTAGATTATAGTATTTAACTTAATTTGTTTCATTCCTTTGATCCGTCATCCTGAGTGAAACGAAGGATCTGCTCTGATTATTTTCCAATTCAGACTTACTTTTTCAATTCATTCTTACTTATACCTTCGTACTGATAGCTATTTTCAGAAATTCCGTTTCACTCATGCGTAGTACGTGAGAGTCCGATCGAATTCCCCCTGATCGAATTCTGGCCAGAGTTTCTCGGTGAAGTAGTACTCGGAATACGCCGACTGGTAGAGGAAATATCCCGAGTGGCGAATATTACCTCCCGTTCGGACAATAAGATCGGGGGGAGGATATCGACCCGTATCGAGATAGGTGAGGAAAGTTTTCTCATCGAGTTGTCCAGGATCAATTCACTCTGCGATACACCGCTTCACCCCACGGACAATCTCATCCTGTCAACTGTAGCCAAGGGCGAATATAACCGTCATCTTCGGAGTGCTCGAGGCGGTTTTCTCGATCGCATCGAGGAGGATAGTTCGGATATCCGGAGGGAGTATCCAAAAATCCCCAACCGCTTCGAAGACAATATTTCCCTTCTGAAATCGTTCGATCATAGGAGGGAATTTTTCACGCAGAAGACCATAGATATAATTAATTTCCTTTTCCGATCGTTCGAGGATATTTTCCTTCGAGAGTGCCCAGAAGCTCGCATATGTGATTCCAGCATCGAGACAGTATCATATGACCGCCTCAAGGGTATCTCCTCACCGCTTGTGACCAAGTGTTACTATTGTCGAGAGCTTCTCAGCATATCGACGATTCCCATCCATGATGAAGCCAATATGATTCATAAAGTTAGCAGTTAAATACTGTTCATAAATTATTCATTTTTGTCATTTCGAGGAACGAGGAATCCCTTTTTCCTGCTATTATGAGTAAGAAACTCTTAAATTCTCATAAGATGATTATGAAAGAGATCCCTACGGGATGACAAATCAGAGGATACTGATACTTCCTAGCAGTTAGCAGTTAGCAGTTAGCAGTTAGCAGTTAGCAGATAGCAGTTAGCAGTTAGCAGTTAGCAGTTAGCAGTTAGCAGTTAGC
>JANPGO010000016.1:0-5732 GCA_031423995.1 Candidatus Altimarinota bacterium
GAAGATTCGGATCGGGGAATCGAGTGCTACAATTTTATGAAAAGAAAACATGGAAATATAGTTGTTGGTTGCTTGTTACTGGTTGCTAGAAAATTCATACATATTCATACTCATCTATTTGCTATCTGCTCATGCCCCCCCTATCTGCTACCTGCTCATTGCTACTTACTATCTTGTTTCCCTTGAATTTTATAAGAAAAACCCTATTATTCAACAGTATTTTCTCTTTTCACTCGACATTTATGCCCAAGCTCCACATCGAAACAGGCGATGATAATATAATCCTCCGAAATATCTCAGAACCATTTCGTATCGATGAGATTCGAAAGTATCGAACTCTTGCAGAACAGATGGTTCGATATATCAAGAATCCAGACAATGGTGGCGTCGGTCTTGCAGCTCCCCAGGTGGGAGTGAATAAGCGCCTCATCGTCGTCTCACTCATGCGCGACTATGACGATGAAGACTATAGAACCATTCCCCTCTTCAACCCTGTCATTACCGAACACTCTGAAGAAAAATGTACAGATAAGGAAGGATGTCTCTCTGTTCCTAGTGAGAGTGGTATGGTCGAGCGGTGGAACTGGGTCAAGATCGAGTTCCTCGATATCCAAGGGAGGAAATACAATATGAAGCTCGAGAATCTCGCAGCACGAATTATCCAACATGAGATTGATCACCTCGACGGAATATTGTTCACGGATAAGGTAGAATCTCTTCTCATAGTCAATCATGAACGATAAAGTCATTTCATTCTGAAATTATGCCGACCTAAAAAAATCTCTCGGCGACAAGAAAAGGTTCTGAAAAGAAGATTGTCCATTCTGTAGAGATATCCAGACAGGAGAGCGTGTTTATTGGAAATGAGAGTACTGGTCTGTCCTCTATAATTCATACCCCTATATCCTCTCAGGCGATCACTTCATGGCAATACCAATCCGTCATGTCACCTATGGTCATGAGCTCACGAGCAATGAATGGTCTGAGCTCTCACGAATTCAAGAGCATCTCAGAGAAACATTCAGAAATGTTGATTACTTTTCATTCACGAGAGAGTCTCTCGCAGAAAGAAGTGTCGAACATTATCACATGCACTTTATCAAGGGAGATATTACTCGTCGGGCAATTATCGAAATGCTCAAAAAGCAGTGAATTGATACAAGTGAGTAGGCCTTATAAATGAGAAACTAGCTATTGAAAACTCAATACTTATTTTTACTAGGTACTCCACAAGTTCCTTTTTTTGTCATTTCGAGAAACGAGATAGTCACTATACCCCTTGTGGGTAAATCTCTTTTTCCTACAATTTATGAGTAAGAAACTCTTAAATTCTCATAAGATGAATACGAATGGATCCCGCACGCGGGATGACAAAACAGAGAATCGTACACTTCTTAGAATGTCTTCCCAACATTATTCAGAAGTGTTCTCTTATCACCTGGATAGCGAATATTCTCGAGGTAACGGATGAGCTTCTCGAATATGAGGTATGAATTCACGCTACTAAAAATGAAGGCATTTCCCTCGAACTTCATCGGATCGAACTCTCGGAAACTCTGTATGAGTGCATGATCCTGTGGGAGAATAGGAACAACAGAATGCTTGACGAGGTTCACGAGATCGAGATCTCCGAGACCATCGGTGATGCATGCATCATAGCCTCCGAGAGAGTCTGAATCAAGAGTCTCCGAGAGAGTGATATTCAGGAGCGGCGCAGCATCAGAGAGGAATTTTTTGACCTCAGGATCTCGAATATCAAGGAGAATGAGTGCCCGCGTCGAACGATCAGCTCAGAGTTTTCGCATGAGAGCGACTCGATGTTGATCGTGTGAAGTCTGAATTTTTTGCATAGGAATATGTATATGTGTATGAAGTTGGGTCTATGATAGCATGTTCATGGGGAAAACGCGAGAAAATATTATTGACAGATCAATATTCTCACGATCAATAATCATAAAAATATGGATTTCTCATAATTTTTGGATATAAACATGGCGATAATGGTTCTTGGCACATGGTACACAGTTCTGATTTTTCAGTTCTTGGTTCTTTGCTCTTGGTTTCCTGTAGTAACTATTTCATACCTGCTACCTATCTCCTAGCTCCTCTCCTATGAATAAATCCTTCTGGAATAATCTCGCTCTCAACTGACCGATCGTTGCACTCGCACCGATGGATGGATACTGCGATAGTCCCTATAGGCAGATCGTGAAAAAAATTGCTCCGAAGACGGTTGTTTTCAGTGAGTTCTACTCTGCTGATGGACTCGTGCATTCGAAAGAACTTCAGAAAAAAGCTCTTACTCATGATCCAAGTGAATATCCACTCATCATTCAGATCTTCGGGAAAGATCCAGACAAATTCCGTGAGGCAGCGAAGATTATCGAATGATATGGTATCACAGGGATCGACATCAATATGGGATGTCCCGCGAAAAAAGTCGTAAAAAGCGGTCATGGATCATCACTCATGATCAATCGTGATACCGCATTTCGCATCGTGGAGGAGATGGCGCAGGCAGTGAAAATCCCCATATCAGTGAAGACTCGACTCGGATGGGAAAATAGTGAACTCCTTGTGGATTTCGTGAAGTGACTCGAAAATGCTGGTGCCAATCTCATATCCGTCCATGGTCGCACATATAAGCAAGCCTTCACGGGCAAGGCTGACTTCACCGGAATCTACGAACTCAAGCAGCATGTGAATATTCCAGTGATCTGTAATGGTGATGTGATGGGGTATGATGACGGAGTTGAGAAAATGGTGCATCCTGAGAATAGGAAACAGAGTATTCAGAATGTCTCTGTCATTGCGAGAAACGAAGCATTCCATGCACCGGAAAACTGGATTGCCACGTCGTCCAAAACAGAAACAGGTGAACTCCTCGCAATGACGAAACCAAAAAATCTGGATGGCTTCATGATTGGACGAGCATCATTCGGGAATCCTTGGTGTTTTCTCCCAGGGAATCATGAACCAACACTCGGTGAGATTCTTGAGACGATGAAGCTCCACGGAGACCTCCTCTGGCAGTGGAAAAATCGGAAAGGCATGATGGAAGCTCGCAAACATCTCGTCCAATACCTCCACGGATTCCCCTGAGTGAAGGAGTATCGATCGAGTCTCGTCCATGTCGAATTACCAGAAGATATATACACCGTCCTCGATCAGATCAGGAGAGATCACCCAACACTTCTCACTGAGAAAATCTCGAGCTACAATCCAGAAAGTCAGATGGCAGTCTGGGAGTGTGGATCAGATTAGGGATTATGGATGAAAAAGAGTTTCATCATAGGAGTGAGGAAAAAGAAGAATATTATCCCGTGGAAAGTGTCTCTGTATATGCTTCTCGAGAAAAGGAGCGAAAATTATATGTGTGAGTCTTGTTGGGAGAACTTTCCGATAGAGCTGTAGATAACACCATTTTGAGGTAGCAACCAATCGAGAGAACCCATGTGTTGCTCTCACGAAGTCAGCTAGTCTCGGAGAAATCGGGATCATCGATTTATCGGTCACATCTTGTGGGAATGGAGCGATCCAGCCGACATCATGATGCGAGAGAAGTACCCGAACTTCTGGATTCTCTCTACAGTATTGATTCACAGCAGAAATTCCCCAGAATCCGATATATCGAACCACTGAGTGCATCCAGATAGCATCCGGATGAGATTGGTCGAGCACTCGAGAAAGTACTACCCCTCGCCAAAAAGCGAAAATCGAGAAAATAAACATCCATCTGCGCTTCCAAGGCGTTGTATGTCAGGTGTATGCAAAGAGTTCTGTCTTTTTTCCTGCTTCATCAAAGCCTTTTCTGAGACTCTGGATATAGTACTCAGCTCATCCAATTCGCTCCTCATAGTCATGTATGAGGAGTATTTTCTGGTAGGGTGCAAAGAGTGTCTCCAGATTTTCCTTCCACTGGGACGAACTGAATCGAGAAATATCGATTTGCTGGAAAGATAATTCCCTATTGAGAAATCTCCGAATGAGGCTGATACTACTCTGAACAGGAGCTAACTCATCGATCGCAAGTTCTGGAGAGATGAAGTCCATGAGTCCACCCTTTCTGATGCCCATAACGGGGCTACCACATGCGAGCGATTCAAGGGCTGTGAGTCAGAACGTCTCGAGAAATCGAGAAGGCATGAAGAGAAAGTCATGCTCTCGATAGAATAGAGCGAGCTTTTCTGGAGCGACTTTCCCAAGGTATTGGACACTTTCTGGATATTTCTCCATAAGCTTCGCAATCGCGTCAGAATAGTCTCCATCGGAACAAATGGTCCACTCTATATTCGAGGAGATCTGGGAATCGAGCATCCCAGCCTCTATGGTATCGATCAGGATATCAACTCCTTTCTCAATAACCAATCGGGAAGCAAAGAGGATTTTGATTCGTTTTTTATCGTGGAGCATGCTCTGTACGCGAGTGAGAAGAGGCAAGGATGAGACCTATAAGGAGAAAGAATGAGAGTGACAGCATACTCGACTCGAATGTATGGAGGAAGAAGTTCATGACCAGAATGGAGACAAACATTCCACCGAGTATACTGTGACATTTCTGGAGACTCAGGAGAAACGACAGCATCAGAATGAGGAAGACGAGACCACCGATCCATCCTCATTCAACGAATTGTTGGATATACCAACTTTCAGGAATATTCTCGACATCGAGTTTTTCTATAGCTGTACGATCTTTTCCTTCGAGATTCTCGACGTAGCGATAGGCAGGACCAGATGATCCGAGTCCGAGTCCGAGTGGATGTGCGAGAGATTTCTCCACTCCGATCATCATACGTTCACTGTGCCCCTTGGTTGAGCCTCATCGTTCGATAATTGCCTGTGCATTCCCACCATATTGGAGCCAGATGGCACTGATCGAGATGAGTCCGATGACAAACATTGTAATTGATTGTTTCGGATAAAGCTCAAATATTCTCCGAGCTGAGAAGATGAGGATACAGACTATGCCGACAAAAAGTCCAAGGAGCGCGCTTCGAGAATAGGTATAGACAATGGCTCAAGCAAAGAGAAACAGTACACATCCGATGACAAAGTACCAATCCTTCTTGTTCCTGAAATAGTACGTAAATATTCCGATATAGACGAGGAGATATGCTCCCATCGTGTTCGGTCCGTCGAATATCCCCTGAAATCTCCGAACATTTGCTCCCTCAACTCCATGAAAAATCGGAACTGCTGAGCCGAATTGCCAATTCGAAGGGTTTCCAGAATATCCAAAATAGAGAAGAATATCTTCAGAAAATGGCCACTTGAGAAGCATGCTACAGAAAAGTGCTATTCCTCATGCAATAAGAAACAACTTCAAATAATAGGAGATTTTCTCCTCGAGAAATGCATATCCATGAAAAACCGTAAAAAAAAGTACGAGAAAAGCAAAGTCATACCGACCACCGTAAATAATTCCCTTCATTCAAGAAGTAAAAATGGATACACCGATAAAAAGCACCATATAGATGCCGATCAGGAGATCATATCGTGTCCAGACGATCCTCATCTTTCCTCGAACATGCTCGAGGAAAAGGATCAGAAGCATCAGAAAAATACATCCCTCTTTCAGAAATGAAATCCCTGGAATTCAGAGTTTCTGGCTAAAAAAGACAGAAAGGAGCGTGGAAAATGGGAGGAATATGAGGAGAAAACGGAGCGTAAGATCAAAAACACGTGCGGATCGCATAGAAAAAGGAAATGAGAAACTATCTTGCGAATAATAG
>JANPGO010000017.1:0-13070 GCA_031423995.1 Candidatus Altimarinota bacterium
TTTGAGGATACCGAAGGCATTCACTCGTTGCTTCTTCTCTCCTGAGATGATCGTACGAAAGACGATTTCATGTCGAGGAGATATAACAACCTTTTTGGCAATATCCTTCGTATAGACGATGAGCTGGAATGGGATCGAATAATCCATCATGATGAGTTCGAGTGCCTTCTCTCCTCCGATCACCCAGTCAATCCCCGCTTCTTGACGAGCAATCATGCGTACGATATCCCAATAATGTACCTCCACAACCTCCTCTCCTGTCGTAAGTACTCCATCCCCGACATAGTAGAGTCCATTACGGATACTGATGATCGTCCCGAGACCCTTCAGAGCATAGACTGTCTGATGAATACGCGTTCCATCACGCACAGTTCCCCGCGATCCAGGATCGAGAATATCCCCGATATCTTCAAGTGTGATGATGCTTCACATCTTTTTTTCCAACTTTTTGACGATTTTGTGCATTTCCATATATCATCATTATATGAATTTATAGAGGAAATCAAGCTATATATTTTTTATGATAAATACTATATGTTTTCGATGAATTCTTCGAAATAGTGCACTATATTCTCTATCAAGGACATTGTAGAAAATTCTTTGAGAAAATGGAAATTTATTTACAATAAGAAAAATTACTTTCAAATTACAACTTCATACTACATACTATGTATCATAAAAATAGTTGAATTCAGATAGGAAAATATACGATTGATAGATGCAATCATGGCATACCTCAATCCCCTGAGATTCTGAAGAATATGAAAAAGTGTTCTGAACTTCGACCACAAGCATGGTCGTATGAGATAAATGGGCGAACTGAATGGTTCTATAATTTCCCATGAGCCATTGCGGAAGCAAAATTCCTGTGAAAAAAGATTCCAAGTATCGAGGTGTGGATGGATATTTTTTCACTTATCCCTTGAGATAGCCTTCAGAAATGACATTTTCTAGAAGTATCCCTACTCTGATACCGTAATTTTGATTTTGAAGATCTTGATGAGTGATTTGTTGCCTGTATATGGTCGTCATCCTTACAGAAAAATGGGCATACTATATAATCATAGACTGAAACTCTACTAATATACATAAAGGTCATAATAAGCCAGCTATTGGACTCTCTGTACGTTTTTATAGTGAGTAGATCTGTTTTTTTAACTTCCCTTAAATACACTCCGATATACTGCCTCACGTACTCTCGAGGAACGAATCATCCATATAAATCATAAGCAAAGAATAAACAGAACGCTTGTGTCATGGATATCCACACCAACAGAGTCATATACGAGGAATGATAGAATTTGGATATATGGATTCCGGGTCTCTATATTCACTATCTCCGAGTTCACTATCTTTATCCTTTATCTTTAAAAATATATGAAAAAGTCACTTATTATCGGTCTCGCGACGCTCGCGCTCACAGGAACCGCATTTATCGGATCGAATATGTATGCAGCTTCGAGCGGTACAATGTCATCTACAGGTCAGAGCTTCCAGAGGATGGAGAGGCATACTCCTGCAGATATGATCAATTCTCCCTCAGGAAAAGCCTCACCCGAAGCACTCACAGCACTTCAGACACTCATGACCAAACATCAGACAGAAATGGATGCACTCAAAAATAGTGGCACACAGCCCGATAAGGCAACTATGGATGCTCAGCGAACCGCGTTCAAGACAGAAATGGATGCACTCATAGCGAAATATCCAGAGCTGAAGACCGCTCTTCCACAAGTGGGAAACATGGGAAGAGGCGGAGGCGAGATGGAGTCAATCCTTGCAGCACTTCCCGCGGACGCTCAGGCATCAATCCAGACGATTCGAGATAGTTACAAGACGCGATTAGATGCCCTCAGAACAGAAGAAGATACTCAAGTAGAAGCAATTCTCGCGAACTACCCAGATGTGAAGGCGAAGTACGATGCTGAGAAAGCAAATCGCCCAACCATGGGAGGAATGGGTGGATGAAGAGGAAAACATGGGAAGAAAGGATTCTAAAAAGAATCCACGAGAAGAAAAACCCGCACGATAATGCGGGTTTTTTGGTGATATTTTAAGGAAATTTAAAGTAGAAATGTATTCTTGTTATCAAGAAGTAATTTTTTCCAATTGTGGGATAATTCTTACTTTCTACAAACAAAGAGTCTCGCGCGGATTTCTATTGAAACTTCATAATAGAAAATCGGAACAGATCCTTCGTTTCACTCAGGATGACACAAAAAACATACATCATTCATATTCCAATACTCTGCTAGAGTATTTGCTACTTAACCTGCTAACACCTATCTGCTAAGATCTATCTGCTATTTGCTATATCCTATCACTTCACTATACTCACACCTATGAAAATCCTCATCATCGAAGACCATCCGAAAATCCGAGACAATATCATGACCTACCTGAAGATCAAGGGGTATACGGTCGAGTGAGCGGTCCATGGAGGTGAGGCGCTCGAAAAACTCTATACCAACTATGATGTCATCATCCTCGATATGAATATGCCCGTCATGAATGGGCAAGAATTCATCCAGAAAATCCGTGAACAGAAAAACTACATTCCCGTGATCGTCCTTACTTCGAATTCGATGCTCGAAGACAAGCTCGAAATGTTCTCACTCTGAGCGGATGATTATCTGACAAAACCCTTCGATCTTCGTGAGCTCGAGGCTCGTATCGTCGCTCTCTCGAGGAGAAAAGAAAAAACGATCGAAGATATTATCACCTTCTCTGAATATTCACTCGAGGTCGGGAAACGTATACTGAAGAAGTTAGGTACCATCATAGAAGTCTCGAATAAAGAATATGGGATTCTCGAATATCTCGGGCGAAATAAAGGCTATCCAAAAAGTAAAACCGATATACTCGAGGCAGTATGGTGAATCCGTGAACGTGATCTCGGACTCAATAGTGTCACTCTCGAAGCACATATTTCTATGATCCGAAAAAAACTCTGAAAAGATATTATTCACACAATAAAATGAGTATGATACCTCATCCCCTAACATCTCTCATACGAAGAATCTCTACTATTTCAGAAGAAAGGAAACTCGCACTCAGAATCAGTGGAATATCTTTCCTCGTGCTTATCGGAATACTCGGTGCGATCATTGCGACGAGTTATTTTGCACAGAGTGAGAGAATGTATCGAGATTTTCGGAATGAGATCTCCATGTTCGAGGGCTGAAGAATCGGAAGAAATATCCGTGATGCCCTCGGAGACAGCGGGAGAATGCTTCCCTTCCCGACACCTCCGTGACATTCAGATGACAAGGAATTTCACTGACCACGTGATGTGATCATTTTCAATAAGAATGGAGGAATTCTGAAGAATGACTATCTCGATCTCGATGCCACGGAAATCCTTTCACTTTTTGGAATCAGAGAATCAGCTTTCGAAAATATTGAGATAGATGAGCACGCATACATCATCTATCGAAAAAATGTTGGGGATTTCACTTTTTTTCTCACTCGTGACCTGACACAACTCAGAGAATTCCATACCTGACTCATGCTTCTTGCTGCATTTTGAAGTATCATATGACTCATCATCATCTATTCACTCGCGCTCGTTTTGGCTCGTATCATGATCGAACCGATTCGAGAGCATAACAAATCCCTCAAGGCATACAATCATAATGTTGCCCATGAACTCAAGACTCCTCTTGCCGTCATGCAGTCCAATCTCGAGATTCTCGCACTCACCCACGAAGACGAGCTAATCAATTCTACCCGAGAAGAGATACAATCGATGGAGAAGACGATAGATACCCTCCTCTTCATCGCGAATCCCGAGAAGCAATTCCAGAAACAGGAATCAGTCGAAATCGTGCAATTCACGAAGGAGATTCTCGAATGATATAGTGAATTCCCTTTTGAGATCCATAAATCCAAAAAGAAAATCATCATACAGACACATCCAGAACTCTACAAGCACATCATCACAAACCTCATCGAGAATGCGATCAAGTATCGTTCATGAGGAGATATAGGAGTCACTCTCTCAGAAACAGAATGTATTGTTTCGAATACGATATCAAACACTATTGAGGAAACAGAGCTCAAAAAACTCACTGAACCATTCTATCAGTCAGATACATCGAGAAACTCTGGTGGACAATGACTCGGACTCGCACTCATAGAGCGTATCACTGAGATTCTCGGATGGTGACTCACGATCAATTCAGAGAATCATACATTCATCGTGATAGTATCATTCGGAAAATAGATTGGGAATATATAAAAGGTTCATATAAACGGTTGATTTCTCTGAAGAAGGGGAAAACAAAAAATTCTTTTGCAAAAAAGAAGTGATTACCATACAATTATTCGAAATTACTTCTTAAATTTTCTCCGTATGGCAGATACTCAGGTACGAACTCAGGATCCTCAAGATCAGACTCAGACTGCAGTCCAAACAACGAATACTAAATCCCTCACATCAACCGAACAAGCTGAAGTAGAATCAACATTTGCAGAAGCAAAGGACTTCCGATCTCTCGGGGAAAAAATCACATCACCGCTCGATTCTATCATCGCCGAAACTGCGACGGTTATCGATGCTGATCCGATTATGCAGGTTTCTGATGAGCTCTCGAAAATGAACACAGAAGTCCAATCAGTCTATAAGGAGATCATCAACAATGACGGTATGGTGATGCGTGCAGCGAAGGCAGTTCCCCTCCTCGGGACACTTATGCGATCACTCGACGCCAAGTGGGATGAGGCAAAGTTCAATATCCAGACCCTTCAGGGAAAGATCGAAATGATTTTCTCAGGATTCGATCAGGCATATACATCCCTCAATACCTCCATCGACATGCAGAAAAAATTTCTCGATGGTATTGATGCGAATCTCGGAAAAGTCGTAGCGTATCGAGACTTTCTCGGAACAAAGATAGAAGAATTCAAGGCAAAGAAATCAGAAACAACCGATGAGGCATCCACTATGAAACTCGATATGTTCATCCGTCAGGTCGAATATTTCCAGAGTAACCTCAACGTCCTCATCGGGAACCTCGACATGGCTCGCAAACGCCTCCTCATGTGACTGGATGCAGCAGCGAAACTCTCACTCTCGATGAGTTCCTCTCGTCCGATATTCAAGACGCTTCTCTCGACGGCCCTCATCGAAACATCATCACAGAAGGCACTCGATGCATCCATGAAGGCGATCGGTGTGATGGGTGAGACCATCGACAAGATGTCCTCTGAACTCACAGATAAAGCCATCGAATCATCACGAAAATCTGAGGAACTCTCATCGAAACCAGTACTCTCCTCTCAGGTATTCGTCGAGAATGTTACCAAACTCAAAACCCACTTCGAGACGATCGAAGCTTACCGAGCTCAGGTACAAGTCGAGGCTGATGCTCAGAAAAAAGCCTTCAATGATGCCTCAGAACAACTCAAACAAGTCAAAGTCCTCAATGCAAAAGATCAGGAAGAGCTGGCACAAGAACTGAATAAATAAGCCTCAATCCTCATATAAATACGTGGGATTTTTTTGTAAATCACACATATTATCCTATTATTCAAAATATATACTTATCTTATATGAAATTCTGATACCAATTTCTCATTGTGACCCTCTCAACACTCCTCCTGCCAGTCTCGATTCTCTCAGCATGAAAGACTAAAAAACCAACTGCACCAACTTGTCCTAGAGCATATAATACTATCCTTCTCCCTTCAGCTCCATCAGGATATATCTGTCTTTCAGATGATTATTACTCAAATATACACTATTATTTATCCAGCTATAAATCTCGGATCGATGCTGGAGACGATATCAATCCACTTCTCACAGAAATTCGTACCAGCATGAAGAATGATGAAGAATACCAGAATACAGAAGAAGCTAAAATGTATGCGGTCATCCTTGATAGATTGAAGCAGTATTGAAAAGTGAAATGTGATCTCGAAAACCAAAAGCCAACCATCCAGATCTGAACGAATGGCATATATGCTGATGATAGGCTCACGCCCACTTGTAGCTATCCTCCACCGCGAATCCGTGGGACAAACATTTTTCTCAATCTCTCGCTCACATGGATGGATCAGGATGGGAATAGAGTGATCTATGTCTGAAGTGGCTGATCATTCTCATGAGTGACGATCGATCGACAATGAACTGGAAAACACATACTCACCTGTACATATAGACCGAGTAGTTGTACCGATGCGAGAAAAATTCAAAAAGAAATCATTCTCGATGGAACTCCAACAGTAAAAAAACGAGTTCAATCGATTGCACGAATATGGAATGAGGTTATGCTCAATGCCATCAGAAAGGATAAAGTCCGACCTCCGATTCAGGCGAGAAATCTTTTTCACTTCGGTGCAGCGATCTATGATATATGGACGCTCTATCACCCTGGCAATAGACCCTATCTCTTCTGAGTCAACACGGATATCAAGAGTTGTCAGATTCCTGCTTCTTTTTCGAAAAATTTCACAAAAAATGATATAGAGAGGGCAATGAGCTATACTGCCTACCGTATAATAGAGAGTCGATACAAGGAATCACCAGGATACTCGTGAACTCTCTTGGAAGCGAATGCAATTATGAATCGATATGGATATTCGCCTCGAGATACTCGATTCGATCTGACAAAGTTCTCAGACCCAACAGCACTGGGGAATGCAGTAGCACGATGCTACCTCGACTTCGGGAAGATCGATGGTTCGAATGAGCAGTGAGTCTCATCCACTGGAGAATCTGGATCACATGGGAATATGTACTATACCCCTCTCAATCCATCCCTTGATCCGAATAGTCCAGGGAATCCGGATATCAGTGACTGGAATCGCTGGCAGCCGATCGCGCTGTCGACATTTATCGACCAGGGAGGAAATCCTGTGAGTGGTGGAGCTGCGAACTTTATAGGTGCTGAGTGGGGCAATGTGAAACCATTTTCTCTGAGGGAAGATCAGAAAACAATTCACGAAAGAGATGGACAGCGCTATATCACATACCTCGATCCTGGCGATCGTCCTCAGATCGTAAGTGGAGAATCATGAATGAATACTGAGAAAAATGATCTCTATATTTGGAATTTTTCTCTAGTCGGTATCTGGTCATCCCACCTGAATCCGAACGATCCGACCATGATTGATATTTCGCCTCGTCACCTCGGAAACAGTGCACCACTTCCGACATCATTCTCAGATATGCGAAACTACTATGATCTAACTCGTGGATGAGTGAAGACACTCGGAAGAGAGATCAATCCGAAAACAGAGAAACCGTATGAAACAAACTGGGTGAAGCGTGGCGACTACACTCGTGTCATCGCTGAATTCTGGGCTGATGGACCAAAATCTGAAACCCCACCTTGACATTGGTTCACGCTTCTCAATGCTGTCAGTGACAAAATTCCTGAGAAAAGATTCGAGTGAACTGGTCCTGTACTGAATAATCTCGAATGGGATGTGAAGAGCTACTTCATCCTCGGTGGCGCTCTTCATGACTCTGCGATTGGCGCCTGGGGAATGAAGTGAGCCTATGATGGTGTTCGTCCTATCTCTGCGATACGAGCCATGGCTGATCATGGACAATCGAGTGATCTTACCCTCTCATCCTATGATCCTCGTGGATTCAGACTCATCCCATGATATATCGAGCTCGTCGGTACGGGTGATGTTCTCGAAGGAAAGTGAGGAAAAAATATTGGAAAGATCAAGATGCGGGCATGGAAGTGACCTAAGTATATCAATAATCCTGAGATTGATGTAGCAGGATCAGACTGGATCCTCGCGGAAAACTGGTGGCCATACCAACGACCGAGTTTTGTCACTCCGCCATTCGCAGGATATACCTCAGGGCATTCTACTTTCTCTCGAGCAGCTGCAGAAGTCCTCACAGATATAACTGGCGATGAGTATTTCCCCGGAGGACTCTTCGAGTTCAGAACCAAGTCACATGATTATCTCGTCTTCGAACAATGACCAAGTGTTGATATGACGCTCCAGTGGGCAACCTACCGAGATGCAGCAGATGAATCGGCACTCTCCCGTATCTGGTGAGGAATCCACCCTCCGATGGATGATATTCCTGGACGTATCATGGGTGGGAAGATAGGACAACAAGCATTCGAATTCGGAAAATCCTATTTCAAGAAGTAGTTTCTATGAAGTCTTCACATATTCCAAATCCCTCTTTCATGAGGGATTTTTTGTATTTTTTCATCTTTCTTCTATACTTTTCATCAGAGTTTTCAGAGTTGAATCTTTCATTTTGGAAGAGTACTTCCGATTTTGCATTTATTACATTAAATCTTCCATTTTCTCATATGCTGACACGCACATTCCCAACTGATGAGATACATACCATCCAAACCCCAGAACAGATCGAAAAAACTGTAGATGAACGAGGATTCTACCTCTATGAATGGATCTCTCCTGATGAACTCAGGATGACAGGAGAACGCGATTATCTGAAGGTCGTGAAGTGAGCGAGTATTCCGCTCGCGATTATCACAGTTATCGCAGGATTTATCGGATTTTCTGGTGGGATTCTCGGATCACTTCTCGCGATTTTTTGAGTGCTTGCCGTTTTCTATACTTTCGTCTTTCTCGGACTCTTTATCGTATTCTTACAAAGAGCGTACCTCTATACCCGGTCTGCGAATGTCGTCATTACCGATAATCACTATGTCTCTTGAGGAGAGATTCTGGCAAAGAATAATGAGCAAAAAGTAGGAAATTTTTTCGAGAAAATAGGCAATACTTTCGATGAGAAATTCCTCGAGGCTTCCCATCTTGCAGAGAAGAAAGCACATGCCAAAACCGCACTCTTCGATAACCTCAAGGATATCGCACTCTGATGAGGACGAATCCTGGGTAATGTTGGAAGATCACGTGATTCTGGAGGCATCGTTATCGTCGTTCTCCTTGCATGACTCCTCTATGGTTTGATGATGGGTGCTGTGTATTTTATCGGGATTTTCTTCATTACTCTTTTTGGTAGTTTATTTTCTTGGATAGCTCACTTTGCCCTCCTCGCGTCGAACGATACGGAATACACGATCCAGAACCTCTTCTCCGAACTCGATACCAAGGCTAAAAAACTTCAGACGACGAATGACGTAACACTTGCTCTCCTCGATGAAGCAAGAAGAAATGAGTGGAAAGAGAATCTTCTCGGAAAAATCAATGAATCCCTCACACTCCTCTCGGATATTGCAGGGTCATCGACAGAGGAGTCAGCAAAACTCAGGAAGATCCTCGAGTCATCCAAGTACAAGGATATTTTTAACTTTTCGAAATATGGACATTGGATTAAGATCCAAATCCTCGAACCGATCGAGTCGATACTTTTGCTTCTCGAGAAAAATCATGCTACACTAGAAAAAACAATAGAATCCCTCGAGAAACAAATCACAGATACACCTGACCCTTCCCTACACGGTCCTCTCATACTCCAGAAAGATCGACTCATACTCCAACAGGAAAGCTTCACGAAAAATATCGAACTCCTGAAAGAGTATCAGGAAAAACTTCAATAATTATATGATTTCGTTTATTCTCTTCATACTTTGAATCACATTTTCTCTCTTGAGTTGCTTTTCAGGAATTGATTTTCTATTCCCAGATTCAAGTATTTTTTTCTGAGGAATTATCACGTATGTTCACCCTGTTCTTCCAAGAATACCAGAGATATTTCTATGATTACTCCTCGTATGAATAGCGGTAACTATACTAATATTGACGATACGCGAAGAAAAAAAATTATTTTTAGAAGAAATCAAATTTGGATATCTTCGATTTATCGCAAGGATAGTTATTCAGTGCGTCTCTTTTGTTATTATGTACTCTCTACTTCGCAACCAAATCTGATCACAATCAGTACAATACACTGATCTATTAGTTATTGTTCTCGTGACTATATTCATCCTCTATAGACATATAGAACTGAAGGAATACGATAAGAGGCAAACTAGCTATACGCTAGATGAGAATAACTAATTCATAGAACATTTAATCCCATTATTCTCCTCAAGAAAAGTTTTCCTAACCCATCCTCTATGACACAAAAAGATACTGGCTTCGATGCATTCTTCCAGGCGATCACGACTTCCCCAGAATTCAAGTCTGCAGTTACCAAGGACTGGAAGTGAGATTCCATGGATGCCCTCGAAGCTTCCCTCCTCGAGATGCAATCTTGAGTCGATAAGGCCGCAACTATGATGAAGGAATTTGAGAAAACATACAATACTCCAGAAGCACAATCTGCAGCGACGAAAAGTAATTCCCCTCCTCCGAAAACATGAGATGCAAAATCAGAATGAGATGTTCCTGCGATCGAGGTGCAACACTTCGTGAAAAAAGATGATACCACCTGGGGTTTTGCTTGAGTCGCCGGTATGGAGGAATTGAAGCAAGAACTGAGAGATAGCTTCATTAAGCCACTCAGGTTCAAATTCATGGTAGAGAGAATGAGGAAAAACAGCGGTAATCCCGTCATCTCGACAGAGTCCCGAGGACTCGGGACGACGAGAGATCTTGCCCAGAAGAATTGAAAGTTGGAGCAAAATTTATCATCCTCCGAAGGGGGATCTGTATCCGTCATTGCGAATGAAATGAAGCAATCCAGCCATGAGACAAATACCACTGGATCGCTTCGTACCTCGCGATGACAGGAACCTATAAATACAGAACTTCTCGAACAACTCTATGCCGAATATGAGAAATTCCGGATCTCTATTCCCACGGGAATGCTCTTCTATGGTCCTCCAGGAACCGGAAAGACCTTCATCACTCGGAAACTCGCTGAAGAACTCGGATGTGGATTCATCTCGAAAAATATGGGAGAATTCGGATCATCTTACCTCCACCAGACAACCAAAAATATCAAGGACTTTTTCACAGGAGCGAAGAAGGCAGCAGAGAATGAACCGATTATCCTCTTTCTCGATGAGATCGACTCTCTGGTATCTGCTCGTACGAATAATGTCGATGCCAATAAAGCTGAAGAAGTCTCCCAATTTCTCCAGGAATTCAATGCTCTCGAATCAGCGCCGAACCTCATCGTGATAGCCGCAACCAATCGCCCTGATCACCTCGATCCAGCGATTCTCAGATCAGGAAGACTCGATAAGAAGATCTATCTCTGACCTCCTGATGATATCGCGAGACGGGCGCTTTTCGAGATGTACATCGAGAAAAAATGACGCCCCCACGAAGCCCTCGACTACGATGAACTCACGAAGTTATCCGAGTGATACGTCTCTGCTGATATCGAGGCAATCTGTGATGAGGTCGCTCGTGATGCGAGCCAAAATCTCCTCGAACTCATCGATGAAGCGGAGGCAGGAACTCTCCCAGAGAATTTCCATGAGAACAATCTCATCACCATGGATTCTCTCAGAAAAACTATTGCAGAAACACCATCATCACTGAAGATGGTCGATATGAGTGTGTATGGAAGTTGGCTTGAGAAAATTAAGTAAATCACATGTACAATACAATCAATTGAACTCAATCTGAGTATGAAATAGTAAATAAAGAAAACTATTTAATAGAACTAGTCCTTAAGTGAACTAAGAAAATCATTAATCCAATAGTAATTATATTAACGTGAGCATTGTTAATGTTCATGTTAATGTTTATACTTTTTGCAATTACAGGTGAAGATTTCTTTATGATAATGAACTTATACATACTTTATTGTATGCTAGGCTTGGTTTCACTTTTAGTTATAGCGGCTATAAATTTCATAGTTCTTTCAGGTTATCTCATAAGGGAGCTTATAAAAGCTTCCAGAATTTTTGAAGTGAGCAAAAATATTATCGATCCAGTGGATGGTATACTAAAAAACACTCAGTATATACACAAACTTATTTCTACAATACGGAATATAAATAGATTCATGTTATTTTTTGGAGAAAAACAGATAATCATACAGATAAACGAGTTCCTGCGAAGTGATATACAGAGTCTTCTAAAATTTTTAGACAATCTCCGCTCCGATCTCCAGATACGTCTCATTGAACAACAAAACATCCTCGAATCCGCAAAATCTGAAGTCTCGAAAAATATCCAGTGAACGACTGAACTCGATCAAGTATCAGAACTCCAGAGAATGAGACTCGATAAACAGATAGAACAATTCGAGGAATTGCAGAGTGTTCTTGTGAAGGTATAGATTTGGAAGTAAAATGAAATTATGATAATATACTCGTGTATTTTTAATAAGCTTGGTATATGAGAAAAATTTGAACTACGCTCGAGAATGTAATATCTAAGGATAAGAATATAAATATATTATTCAGAATAATTATCTGGATATGAGTCGTTGGATCCATTATTATGTTCATCTATTCATTTTTCATCGTGGAAAAATATTTTTCAGAATGGTCTTTAGTATTATTTTCTATGTCGATATTAGTTCCTACTATAGGAATAGGCTTGTTCTTTTTTATACTGATCTGGATATCACGGCTTCCCTCCATAATTATGTGAAATATCTCGAAAGAATGACGAATAATTACAATTATTTTGAATAAAGAGGAGAAGAAAATATCGAATATTGAAACAATTCTAAATAGTATAGAATCACTCAGGCTTATTATGAGGAGATTTTCAATTATGAGAAAATTATTTTGATACTTACTTACAAAAACAACAAACAATGCTCTCAATATATACTCAGAGACAGTTCATATTAATGCTCTCAATATACTTTATGATCTAAGAAATGATCTAACATTGAGGATCGATTCCAAAAAAAACATCCTTGAATCCGCAAAATCTGAAGTCTCGAAAAACATTCAGTGAACCACTGAACTCGACCAAGTATCAGAACTCCAGAAAGGTCGCCTCGATCGACAGATAGAACAGTTCGAGGAACTCCAGAGAGTACTGGTGAAAGTATAGTTTATTCACGGATTCAATAAAATCTCAATGAGTTTTCGTATACTTGTCTCTCTATTTCTTCTCCCGATTCCATTCTGAGCTCGACGAGTTTCTCGAGCACATACCGAGTATTTCCTGGCTCATTCACTGTTCCTCGTACTGGTTGCGGTGCGAGAAATGGAGCATCGGTCTCGATAAGAATCCTATCAAGTGGG
>JANPGO010000018.1:0-12522 GCA_031423995.1 Candidatus Altimarinota bacterium
CTACCAACCTACTCACCCACCAAACTTCTCACCTACCAACCAACCATTTCTCCGGCTGGACTGAGAACTACCTCCTCTGCAATGAGACCAATATCGAGCTCTTTCCTGATCAGGAAATTGCCCGAGGAAAAGTTGTTGAAGGGATATTTCTCTGAGCGGTCGTTCAGAAACATGAAGAAGGAGAGTAAATTCACGACTCTGAAAGAAGGTGTGATGAATTATCGCCTTAGTAAAGTTGATTGATTCATAACATTTTTCGTCATCCTGAACGAAGTGAAGGATCCAGAGTACCAGAAACATAGTTTCTTCACTCTGTTCAGAATGACGGAACATGGATGCTATTCAAATTAAAACAGTAATTACTGAAAAATAAAAAAACAGGAATTACTGATGAATTCCTGTTTTTATTTCTCGTTCCTCTCCAATCAAAAAACTATTTCATCCATCCTCATATCTTTCCACTACTTTCCGAGGAATTTCTCGAGGATCATCATCGGAATCTTATCTACATTCGAAATGATATTGGTGATCTTGAGTCCGAAGTCAAGCAGTCGTTCGACTCGATCGAGCATACGATACATCCTCCAGAGGATCATCGAGAGGAGGATGCCTATAGGAAGCGTGACGAATGCGAGAACGAGAAAGAGGAAATCCAGGGGGTTGATAGTGATCATATGAAGGAATTAAGATTTGTTTGTATTTTCAGGAGTAGGAGGTTCCGCATCAGCAGAGAGTTCTGATGATTGAGCTTCATCAATATAGCATCGATCTGCCCACCAATTTTTGACCGCAATGATATCAGTGAATCGAAACATTTCTCTTCCGCCATAGTAGACTCGCATATCAACAGGGCTTTTTATATTCAGATGATTCGCAAGTTCTGCAGTATTTCCCACTGCAATACACTTGAGGGCCGCATTATCGGACCAGGCAAGTGTCGACCAGACAGGGAGTCGGAGAGTGATATCTTCGGTGACCGCATCATTCTCATCATATCCGATCAAGATAAGTCGCTTCGAGAGAGCAAGGACTCCTTCATATTCAGTAACATTCTTCAGTACTATCGGTGTATTCTGGAGTTGCTTCTGGGTGAAGTCAAGAGCCTTCCCCGTATATTCCTTCGCCTTATCAACGTAAGGATTCATTTTTTCGAGGTAGGGGGTTGCTTTCTGCATGAGATCCTGGAAATTCATAGAAAAGTAGATTAGAGGGTTTCGAGTTTAGTAACGAGATCTTGTCGAATCTGAGCATGTTTTCCAATCATATGTGCTTTGCGAGATTCATAATTATCTTCGAGGTGTTTCCAAAGAGCGACAAATCGTTCCATATTGAGAGCCTCTGGACGGATCACGAACTCTTCGAATTCGAGAAGCTTGATGAGTTCATCCGTCTTGGGTCAATACGAGATCATGAGAAATGGAATATCATGGATACAAGCAAAGACTCATGAGTGGAATCGCATCCCGACAACAGCATAGAGTGATGGATATACCTTCAGTGTCTGTTCGATGGTTCCAGTGACATTGTAGGTTTTTCCCATCATGATCCGTTTGATAAAGAGCGAATCGTTCTGTCCTTCATCACCTGCAGCGGTATGGATGAGAAATACTGGATCATACCCCATACGTTCGAGGTAGGCGTAGATTTCTGTGATAACCACCTCGGTATCTCCAAGAAATCCTCCACGAACAGAGATGCCCACTCGTTTTTTCTCAGGGAGTTTCTCGAGTTTCTGTGGCTGGTAGAGGAAAGCAATGTCAGGAATCATCGAGCATGGAATCTCGAGTGCTTCCATGATACCATAACTTTTTCCATCACGCAAAATAATGAAGTCTCCTCGTTTAAAAATCTTTCCGAGCTTCATCTTATTCTTGGTAATCTTGATTTCGAGACTGATGCCGAGGTAGACAATCGCTGTCCCAGCTACACGGGCAATTTTGGTACGAAAATACCACTGCCAGATGAGCATATCGAAGCTCATGTCCGGCTCATTGTCGAAGAGGAGTCCGCCACCTCAGATGATCATAATATCGGCACGATAGATAATCCAGATATTTTGGAAAAAATACCAAATATTCTTGAAAACATGGCTAAAAAAATCGTTCGGAAAATAGGACATAAATCGTACATTCGGATCATAGACAAGAGCACTTTTCTTGTCATAGGTGAATACCGTGAATTCTGCCATATCGCCATAGTGATTTTGGAGGAATTTGAGCTCTTCTGCAAGGATAATCTCATCACCGAGATTATATGCACCAGAAGCGGTCATGATGAGGACTTTCTTTCGTTTGATTTTCGGTGCCATAGGAGTTGCATGATATGCAGTTCCATTCTATGGGAATTGCCGACAAGAAGCAAATTTTGCCATGAAAAGTGAGCATAAATCTCTTTTCTCTTTTGCAATTTATTTTTTGAAATAGAATGGTGAAGAATCAAGGGAAAATTCTCTTGTACATTTTCAAAAAAATCATATCATTTCAGAACTTATTTCTAAATTTTCATCTATGAGTAATTCCTTGAATAAGGTTCAGATTATTGGGAATCTGACTGCTGAACCGGAAGTCCGAGAGACACCAAATGGTCAAAAAGTTGCTACCTTCTCTGTCGCTACGAATCGCCGATGGAAGGATGCGAGTGGCATGATGCAAGAAGATACTGAATTCCATAATTGTGTCGCTTGGCGCGGACTCGCAGATATCGCAGAACAGTACATGCACAAAGGCAAAAAAGTCTATGTCGAAGGATATTTGAAGACTCGAAGCTGGGACGATACGGCAGGAGTGAAGCGATACAAGACGGAGATCGTCTCTGATAATGTCATCCTCCTCTCCTCCGCAGGCGGTGAAGGTTGATCATATGCTCCAAACAGTGCCAGTGCATCCATACCATCTGATACTGGACATGCTGATGGTGACAAACCTCGCAAATCAAAGCCAAAAGTCGAAGAAGATATTTCTATTGAGGATATTCCGTTTTAGGATGTACCTCATAAGGACCGAAAAACTCTGAAATCTCAGAGTTTTTTTGAAAATGTATTCAAAAGGATAGAGTGCATACTCTTCAAATTACCCGAGATTCAAGTGCTCCGCTTCAGACTTCAAATTATTCTCTGTACGAAGGCGGGGGTTGTAGTAGTTATAGATAAGCTTGATAAGGTCTTCCTTGCCGAGCGGTTCTGCCTTGAGTCCGATCGATTCGAGACTCGTCTTGATGGTTGAGATTCGTTCGAAGTTTCACTTCTTCAGTTGTTCGAGTCGGACACGATTGGAGCGGATATCTGCAACCGATTCTTCCTGAGAGAGTGCAGACCAGAAGGAACGAAAGAGTCAGAACATATTGGATGTCCTCACACTCTCATTGTTCTCATAGTCGAAGGGAACGATGATATAGAATTCCTTCTTCATGATTTGAGCGAGATCGACGAGGTTCATGAGGAAGTCGATATATTTGTAGGTCTGTTCTTGGAGGAGCGAGTTCTGTTGCTTGAGGGCGAGATTTTTCAGACGGTTGATATAGGACTCGATATCGACCTTCAGTGAACGGATAATAATCTGGATCGGAAAATTGATCGAATTGAGAAATCGCTGATAGGAGATGAGGATCGCATCCTGTTCTTCAGTACTCTTCAGGTTGAAATTCATAGCATGGACTTTCAACACCATACGAGAAGAACCATCCTTCATGAGGATGACATTGTCACGAATCTCTGAAAATGGCAAATATCGTTGGGTACTTGAGTCTTTTTGCGGTTTTTTCCCAGTTCGTACGGATTGAAATGAGCTATCAGACATACGAGAAATTAGAGTTTGAGGATTTTTTCATTTACTTGATCGTCTTCATTCATACGAGTTTCGAGCGATATATTGCTTTCTGCTTGGGCCTTCTGAGCAGCAAGTGTGACATAGCCAACTTCAAGATCGCTATAACTATCTGTTCCGACAGACCAGATACGTGACTTGGAATTGAGTGAGAGTCTGACTGTACTGAGAACAACAGGGAGAAATGTCATCTCGGCAATCTTGATCATTGCGATCACAATACCAATAAGTCAAATAATGATACCTATAATCATCGCAAGTGTCGCTCCAATTACCGTCGCGAGTTTCTGAAAAACACCATATGCCATCCCACCCCAGAGCATCATGATCGCGAGTTGACGCAATGAAAACCCTGCGACAATCGTATCTTCATTTTCGATCTGGATGGGAATCTTGTACTGCATGAGGAAAGGAAAAAGAAACAAATCAGAATGAAATGATTATAGCCTAAGAGAGAAGAATCTGCAAGGTATTTACTGAGGTTTCTTTTGACTTTTATATTCTTCATCGTATAAATGGTTGGAAATTTTTGTAAGTATTCTGTATCATTCTTTGGGGTTGTACTGTCTGCTTTTCACTTTATACTTTTCACTTCACTTTCATGTTCTCTTTTACCAAAAATCGGTTCACATTTTATATCGTTGCTATCGTTCTCTCAGTAGTTTCACTCATTGCACCATTCGTCTTGAAGCTCAACCTCGGGATCGATATGACGGGAGGTATCCAGATCGAATATACAACTGATGCAGCTGATAGTACCAATGCTCAGAAAGCCGCTCAAGCCTATGCTGAGACGCTCAGGGGAGAGATCTCACTCGGGAAGAAGTCCGTCATCAATGATATCACCGTCTATGGTATTGCGGGATCATCTTCCTTCGTTGTTGAGGCTGGAATCAACTCTCTCGAAGGAGTCAGTGTAACAGAACTCGAGAAACTAAAAGCATCGTTTGTCGAAAAACTCCGAACGAATCTCGCAACCTTCCAGGGTGCAAAGATTACACAATCACGCTATGTGAATATTGGAGAATCCTTCGGTGCCTACATCAAGAAATCAGCCTATATTACACTCGCTCTCGCTATCCTCGCGATTTCACTCTATATCCAGTGGGCATTCCGTGGATCCATCCAGGGAATTTCGAGCTGGCCATTTGCCCTTGTGACAGGAGTCTCACTCATCCATGATGTCCTCATCGCCTTCGGACTCTATGTGATCGCATCCTACTTCTTCCCACAGTTCAAGATCGACACCTTCCTCCTCACAGCTATGCTCACGATCCTCGGATACTCGATCAATGATACAATCGTCGTCATGGATCGAATTCGATCGACCCTCCATGAAGCCGTGAACAAGAAGCTTCATTTTGCTGAGATGATCGACAAGGCGATCCATGATACGCTCCGTCGTTCCCTCTTCACGTCACTCACCATCTTCATCGTCGTCCTCGCGATGTTCCTCTTCGGACCTGAGAGCCTGAAGGGATTCACCCTCGCACTCCTCTTCGGTACAGTCGTCGGTACTTACTCTTCGATCTGTATTGCCTCTCCTCTCCTTATCGATATCACTGGGAAGAAATAATCTCTATTTGAAACCAAAAAAACCCTCGTTCAAATGGGGGTTTTTTGATCACCCAGATCAACTGATTATATAAGAAGGATTATTTAAATATTTTTCATATTTGTCAACTTTCTCTCATTGGCTCATTTTGCCTTTGTACAGATTCTCCATATAGTCTTCATTATGATTACGAGCTTTCATACATGCGGATTCAGAGGACAGCGAGATCATATTTTTTGAATTACTCAGCATACATCAATCATCGGGAGAAATGGATCAGGAAAGACCCACATTCTTGAGGGAATACACCTCGCAAGTGGTGGTTCAATCGACTACATTCTCGCTCCTCGAACAGAAGATTCGCTCTTCGAGCTCCAGTATAGTGAACCGATCGGTATGAGATCCTTCACGCGGGAACGACGGGAAGGGAAGGATATTTTTCATATCCAAGGATCGAAGATCTCGGGAGTGAAATATATGCATGAGCTTTCCTATCGGACAGTGTTTCTCTCCCCATTTGATATGAATCTCTTCTATTTTGCACCCAGTGCTCGTCGGGACTTCATAGATGGGATTCTCACACGTGCCTTTGGGCAGTTTCGGAGCGTGAAACGCAAATATGATGAGATTCTTACCCAGCGCAATGCACTCCTGAAAAAAATCCGCGAAGGTGTAGCAAAGCCCTGAGATCTCGCCTACTGGGATCAGATATTTTCGGAACAATCCTCCCTCTATCACCTCTATCGAAAAAAGTGGGTCGATTTCGTCGAAGAACAACAGAGTATAATTTCGGCATTTCTTCCAAAATACACCCTCATACATACGTATGCGAGTCGTCTGGAAGAAGCACATAGAGAAACTCTAGGAAACCTCGAAGAGACAGTCAGGATAATTCTCTCTGAAGATCAGCTCTACGATATCCAGAGCGGACATACACATATCGGCGTACACCGTGATGATTTCCACTTCAGTGTGGTCTCGAGCGAATGAATGGAAGCAGAAACATCCAGTGCCTTCTACCTCTCTCGTGGAGAGAATAAGGTCCTCCTCCTCGCACTCAAACAGATCGAGATACTCTTTCTGAGAAAATACGTCGATCTTCCGATTGTACTGCTCTTTGACGATATATTTGCCGAGCTCGATCAAGGGTATGCGGAACGAGTTATAGAACATTTTGAAGCAGATCAAGTCATTCTGACCTCCCAGCGACCGCTTCCAGAATGAGAAAATTGGTCACATTTTTCTTGCATAAATCTCAATACTGAATATGATTCCAAAAATGTATAAATCCATCATACTCTCTTGGTATGATTTCCTGTCTCCTATACTCTCACTTCCGCTCTATGAAGTCCTCATTCTTTCGTTCGATTGTAGCCCTATCTCTCAGTACGCTCACGATCGTAGTATGGGCAGCCGAAACTATTCCTCAGAAAATTCATCATTTTGCCGTCATCGCTCCAGATACAGCAAAAGTTGGGGAAGCGATCGATGTGACCGTCGAAGCACGAGACAAGGATGATAAATTGATCCCAACCTACCACGGATCAGTATTCTTTCAGGCTTCAACAGACTTCAATGCAACCATTCCAAGTCAAGGAAAAGCGATCCAATTCATTCAGGAGACAGATAAAGGAGTCAAAAAATTCAACAAAGGAGTTATCTTCAAGAAAGTTGGGGAACAGAGTCTCGAGGTTTCAGACGCAGTCGAGGATGCTTCAGGAAAGAAGACTATCAAGATTGATGCAGCCGATTCTACAACAACTCCGTCCGGAAGTGGTACAGACACCATTTCGATCCTTACACCTTCAAACAACGATATCGTGAATATGGGAGACCTCGTAACTATCAGTGGATATGGAAAGAAAAATAGCAAAGTCAATGTCAAGCTCAATGGATCAGAATTTGCAACCGTATCGACAGATGAAAATGGCCTCTATAGTAAAACCCTTCCCACACTCACTCAACAGTCAAATATCGTCATGGTAGACCTCCTCGATGGCACAAATAAAGTCCTTGGAACTGCACAGGTTCGATTCAGTGTCAGCAACACCAATCCTGTCATGAACAGCCTCACTATTGCACCGAATGCTTCAGTGGAAGCAGGTGCAAGTATTACCCTCACCGTCGATGCTGATCCAGGACTCTCGGAAGTCAGTATAACGATCGATGGAAGTGTTGTCACTTTGAAGGAATGAGTTTCTGGAAAATATACCAGTCAGACTATTGCTCCAGCAAAGCCTGGAAGTTATCTACTCACAGTGAACCTCAAGAATGCTCTTGCTCAGGGTACCGCAAAGCCAAATGCTGGAACTCTCACCGTGACAGAGAAAGCTCTCCCTCCCGCTGGAAAATTTAGTAATGTGCGAGCGGAAATGCAAGGAAATAAGGCAGTATTTACCTTTGGGGTGGAAAATCTTCCTCGTGACCTTGTACGATTCAAGATTGCATATGGAATCAATAGTGACAACCTTTCAGAACAAGTCATGACAAAGGATATCAAGGATATTCAATCAGCTTCATGAATATACACTTGGTATATTCCAAATCTTGAACCAAAAAATTATACATTCCGTATCTTTGGAATGAGAGCAGATCAAACGCTGATCTCTAATTTTTCATCTGAATCAGTTGCACTCATGGCCTGAGTCGCTGGATGTACTATTGCCAATGTAAGTGAAGTCAAAGTCGACACAACCAAGGATAAAAGTATTCTCTCTTGGCTCTCTGTCACAGGCGCTATCTCCTACAATATCTATAAGTTCACTGCCGCTGGTGATCCAGAGTTCCTCCAGAATACGAAGGAAACTCAATATGTACTTTTTCTTGCATCATGATCCGTCGTCCATGAAGACTTCGGGATCAAGGCTCTCTGTGATGAGAAGACGGAATCAGCTGATATCACCAAGGTATCAAAAGTTCAGACAGGACCATGAATGCTCGGCATTCTGATCGTCATCTCTTCAATCATCGGCGTCGCCATCCTGAGACGCAGAAATACACTTGTATAGATCAGAAAAAGTTGTTAAAAAATTTTTTGACTTCATCTTCAGTTTCTATATAATTCGCGAGCTTTTTAAAAAAATAGGTATATGATCGGAAAATTCAAGAAAAGAAAACGACTCCGTGTTCACGGATTTCTCGCTCGCAAGAGTACTGTCGATGGACAAAAGGTTCTCCGCGCACGCCGAAGAAAAGGGCGTCACGTCCTCGCTGTCAGCTACCCAAACCGATTCAAGAATGTTCGTGGGAAAAGTAAGCACCACAACGTCGCGGGAGGAAACGCTCGTATTGTCACATTTCCTGGACTCACAGAACGATTTCGTGGCTAATTCCTATGATATCCAAACGCTATCGACTCAATGAAAAAGAACTCGGAAAGGTTTTACGCAAGAAAAAACCTTTCTTTTCGTATTCTCTGGTGGCGAATATCCTTCCGAATACCCTCGATCATGGACGATGTGCTATCCTTCTGTCCGGAAAGCAGGCAAAATGAAGTGTGAATCGAAACTTCTTGAGACGATGCTTTTACGATCTTTCTCATTCGTATCTGAAGACTGAGCCCCTTGATGTCGTTTTTGTTCCGAAGAAGTGAGTGGTATTCGACTTCAAAGATGGAGAAAAAAGAGAAGCATTCGCTCGTGACATTCATTTTCTCTGGAAACTCATCCAGAAAAAAAAGAACCAATAGTTGGTTCTTTTTTTAGACAAGTTCTTCTTGCAACATGACTTCGATGAGACGTTCTCTGGTCGATGGATCAATTGTTCCTGTCGGTTTCAGTCCACTCTTTCTCTGAAGCGACTTCAGGGCAAGGATCGTCGTCGGAGTCATCGTTCCTGAATCTTTTCCTTTGAAGTATCCAGTAGTTCTCAGAAATTGTTGAAGTTCACGAACATGAATTCATGATTCTCCGCGAATTGGTGTCCCAAATGTACGAACTTCACTCTCAGCACGAGAGAGTCGAGTCTCCCATGTTGCATGTTCATCAACGAGTTCCTGACGTTCCTTCTCAATCCGTCTGATCTCAGCATCCCGAAGAGAGAGGTATCGATCATGTTCTTCTGTGAGTTTTGCCTGCGTCATGGGTCAGTAGTTCCCTGCTCCCGGGTCAGTGCTCTTGGCAATAACTCCATGATCGAGTTGGAAATCGATGATCATATCTTTCGTCGATCGACCGTCTGAAGTGTAGCCAAGGTCAGTAAATAAGCTGAGTACCGCATCTGAAAGAACACCGTTCGTAATAGTTATAACCTTCTCGAATCTTGAAAGATCGATTTTCCCTGAATCAATTGCTGCGAAATCAATGCCATTTCCTGAAACAGAACTCTCGACGATCACTCACGTGACTTTTCTTCGTCACCAGATAAGGGCTCGTTTGAGTCATGCTTCCCCTGATCCCATCCAGATATCGATCCGATCATAGGGTTGCCCACGATCTCCAGCAGTGACGATAGCACCACCACGATCTGCCACCGTTCCGATACCGAGTCATTCGAACGATATTTTTGTTCCAAATTGGTACGTTTTTGGAGCGGCAATCATGCCAGGAAAGACCTTTTCTCCACTCGCACCTGTTATTCCGTTTCCATTGAGCTTCACCTCGGCACCATAGTTTCACTTGAGATAGAAGCTCTGATCAGGAAGAGGAGAATAATACGCAGTGACTATATATTGATGCGTCTCGCCAACCGTTGCTGCATATCCACTCGATGGGAGAAAAGCACAGAACCCGAGAAAGGTAAATACTGTGTAGAGGTATTTTTTGATGGTTTTTAGTTGAAACTGTGGACGTTCTGGAGCGATGAAGACCAGTGCGATGTCCTGTCTGATATGGGCTGAGACGAGGCTACTTGCCGAAAGGGATGAATGGAATACCATGGAAGAAGATAAAGAATAAACGTCTCTTCTTAATTGCTCGCATAATGCTCATTGAATGAAACTGTTTTGAACACAAAGACTCTATCACAAACTTCCGAGGAAAAACACTATTTTCTCTTGACTCAGGAAGGTATCGTATGTATAGATCGGATTTTTCTCGAAAAAGGAGATACCATTTCCATATCAAGAAAAATAATAAATCATTATCCAGAAAGGATTTCTGAGGAATAAAAGTGTATGATTTTTCCCAAGAGAACGGAATCATATACAAAAAATGAAAAAACTCAAAAACTTTTTGCAAAGCCCATGACTTTCTATATACTGCCGTGGCTCGGGTTTTTTCGAGTAGGGTTTGTTGTTGCAGCGATTCGATTGAAATATACACCTAATTCAATCTGCATCCTCAAATAGTTACTCTCGTATTATCGGTATGGCGGCCATAGTTTAGTTGGTTAGAACGCCGGACTGTGAATCCGGAGGTCGTGGGTTCGAGCCCCATTGGCCGCCCCATCATTTTGATAATGAATAATTCAAAATTATAAATGTACAATTTGGAAACGAATTATTTATAATTTACAATTTATCATTAACCTTTATTTCATAATTTTTATTTCTTATGTCAGATTTTGCAAAAGATCTCGCCACTGCCCCTGCGATCCAATCCTTCAATGTAGGAGATATCGTCGGTGGTGCTGTTGTCGTTGCCAATCAGAAGATGATCCTCGTTGACCTCGATGGTCAATTCACAGGTATCATCACCGGTTCACACATGCACTCTTCTACGGAAGATACAACCGATATCCAACCAGGAACGCGAATTGAGTCGATCATCATCGGTGATGATGCACACTCTGGACTTATTCACCTCTCTCTGCGCAAGGCGAGCCAGGCAAAACTCATCGAAAAGCTCCATTCAAATTTTGATACCAAAGAAATCATTACTGTCGTTCCAAACGAAGCCAATAAGGGAGGTCTCCTCATCGATCTCGATGGGATTAAGGGATTTATCCCTGTCTCTCAGCTCACTCCTGCACACTATCCACGTGTCGAAGGTGCCAATCCAGAAAAAATTCTCGAGCATCTGAACAAGCTCGTCGGCAAGCCATTCCAGGTTCGCGTGATCAATGTCGATCAGAACGGCAAGAAGATAATCTTCTCGGAGAAAGCAGCCATCGAAGAACAGCGCGCTGCAGCGATGCAGACGATCAAGATCGGTGACATCGTCGAAGGATACGTCTCTGGCATTCTCACCTATGGTCTCTTCGTCACCTTCAATGGTATCGAAGGTCTCGTCCATGTCTCTGAGATCGACTGGGGTCATGTGAATAATCCTCACAAGCACGCACGCATCGGTGACAAAGTGACCGTTCAGGTGATCGGCATCGAAGGAGAGAAGATCTCCCTCTCGATCAAGCGTCTCAAAGCCAATCCATGGCAAGTCCTCGCTGATAAATACCAGGTCGGTGATATCATCGAGGCTCCTGTCCTTCGCCTTTCTCAGTTCGGAATATTTCTCGAGCTCGATGGTGCCATCTCTGGTCTCATCCACCTCTCTGAGATCACCGCTGAGATGATGAAGGGTCTTGAGGAAAAGGTCCATGTCGGTGAGATGATGAAGGCTCGAATTATCACCTTCGATCCCGTTGCGAAGCGCATCGGACTCTCTCTGAAGGCGCTCGATCCGAACTATGTCCCTCCAGCAGAAATCCCAGAAATCCCAAAAGAAGCTCTCGAAGCATAATTCGATCGTCATTCCTGCGAAGGCAGAAATCCTGTCTCTCAGAATCCTCCAGAAATGGGGGATTTTTTATATCCATCATTTTGAATGAAGTGAGAGATTTTGCTTAAAAAAGAAGATAAGATACTATTCTCAAAGATGGAAAAGCTGGAACATATACCTGGAAAGCTCAATACAATGACCGCGAAAATGGATCGCTAAGAAATATCTCGAAAAAAATTTGCATTTTCTCATCGTCTTGCTATAATCCGCAGGCATTCCTTATAGGAAAGAACGCACCCATAGCTCAATTGGAAGAGTAGCGGTCTTCGAAGCCGTTGGTTGTAGGTTCGAACCCTACTGGGTGCACCACAAGTAATTCAAAATTACGGATTAAAAATTCAAAATTGTGCCTCTCAATCTTGAATCCCACATTTTGAATCTTGCGTCTATTTTGCCCAGGTGGTGGAATGGTAGACACGTACGTTTGAGGTGCGTATGCCTTCGGGTGTGTGGGTTCAAGTCCCATCTTGGGCACCATGAAGAAAACAAA